>CAYJKS010000073.1:5024-5790 GCA_964370705.1 uncultured Azospirillaceae bacterium | reverse complement strand
ATGGTGAAAAATCTTGCTGAAGATTTTTAACTTTATGTTCCATGTATAAGCGAGAACGAGGAGCTCATAGGGTTAAGAGGTGTATCACATATTAAATATTACAATATGTATGCAAGCCTTAAGGCCGCTATTGGCTCTCCTGCTACACATACGTGGATGCTACTAACAATGTTTCCTGAAAAACCTCAGATAATTCCTTACTTTGAAGGACTAAAGGAAGATTGGAAAGCAATTGAAAGAGTATACCAAGAGGAAGGTCGAAAGATCTTCTCTGTAGAGTTCGGAGAGAGCAAAGATGAGATTACTATTGCTAAAGAAATTGAAGAAGCTTATAACAAGCTATTTTAATTCTTTAGGCTAGATATTGAGTGCGAGGGTCTTAGACCCTTGCACTTTTTTTATCTTTACAAATCACAATAAATTAAATATGATTCTAGATAATTTTTATATAAAGGATTTTATTTTGCTAACAAAAAAACTCTTCAATTTTTTTAATAAAAAAAATAATTATATTGTGATTTCTAGCTGTTTTGGACATGAGTTTATGGCGCTTAACTTTGCCAAAGCGTTAAGAGCAACTGTTTTGGTGTCTCCAGAAGAAGACAACAAAGAAATATATTTGCTCAAAGCCAACGCGATTATGGCTGAGATGTCGCCTTTTTATCACAAAATAAAAATCTTGCCTTTTGAAGAAAAAAAATCAACTAATGCCAAAAACCTTGTTAAAGAAATAATCGAGCAAACTCTTGATGATAACGAATGGCAT
>CAYJKS010000073.1:0-5014 GCA_964370705.1 uncultured Azospirillaceae bacterium | reverse complement strand
TGCAAAAACCAAACTAAGCCCACAACTACCAAAAAACTTGCCAACATTTTCTATAAATAATGCGATTTTGTTTAACCCACAAAAACTAACAAGCGATTGCAAACTTGGTATAAATGCGCTTCAACAAAGTCTTCCTTTGAGCGTGTTTGATTTTTTAAAAGAAAAAGAGCAACTAGTTTTGGGGCAAAATTTTAATAAAAATACAGATTTGGGCTATGTGCAACATCTAGCACAATTATTTAATCTTTATGTTCCTGGTATGAGCGAAAACCCAGAGATTTTAGGCATAAGAAATGTCCCACATATTAAATATTATAATATGTATGCAAACCTCAAGGCCGCTATTGGCATTGCGGGAACTCACACTTGGATACTGCTAACAATGTTTCCGCATATTCCACAAATAATTTTATATAATAAAAAAATTCTAGAACATTGGGATGCAATAGAAAAAGCATACCAAAACGCGGGAAGGAAGATTTTTTGCATTGGCTTTGATGAGAAAACCAATATTGCCGAATTTACAAAAAAAATTGAACAAACTTACAAAAATCTTTTTTAAGCAGAAAGAAAAAAAATGAACAAAACTAGATGTGCATGGGTAGACGACTCACAAATTTATCAAGATTATCATGACAATGAATGGGGCAAACCATTATACGATGACAACAAATTATTTGAGATGCTTAGCTTAGAAGGGTTTCAGGCAGGATTGTCTTGGATTACTGTCTTAAAAAAAAGAGATGCTTTTAGGCAAGGGTTTGATAATTTTGACCCTAATATTGTTGCTTTCTATGACAATAACAAAGTTCAAGATCTGCTACAAAACAGTCAAATAATTAGGCATAAGGGCAAAATAAATGCAACAATAAGCAATGCAAAATTATTTTTGAAAATACAAAAAGACTATGGCAGTTTTAGTAATTTTTTTTGTATAAGGAATAAAATTGCTCATTTATTATTATATTGATTTTTTGGCAGGTTATGATAAAAGATTTTTATGTCTGAGATAAAAAAACAAATAACACGCCTAAAAAAGCACCTAAACCGCCAATACAAAGATCCTAAGTATATTGCTCGAGCTAGTTTGGTAGGCATATCTATGGCTTTTGCCCCTTTTCCGATGCAAAGCCCAGTTATTGTTGCTTTGTGGCTTATTGCAAAAAAACTCAAGCTCAAATTTAGCCTTATAGTTGCAATTGCATGGAGTTTTATTTCAAATATTTTCACAAATATTCCGCTTTTTTATTTATACTACATAACAGGCAATTTTTTGATTGGCGAGCCTAGTCAAATTGCCTACAATAACATTGACCTTAAGAGCATAAACCAACTAGGAGTAAGTTTTTTGCTTGGTAGCGTTTTTTATATGATATGCTTTGGCACAATCGGATATTTTATAAGCCTAAAAATCACCAAAACCAAACAACTACGCTAAACACTGACCCATAGGATAAAACAAAAGGCCTTGAGATTTTTCTCAAAGCCTTTTGTTTTTTTTGGTTGCGGGGGCTGGATTTGAACCAACGACCTTCAGGTTATGAGAAGTTTCACCCTTAATAAACAACAATAAATAAAAGTAAATAACAAATAAAAATCAAAGAGTTAACGAGGTTTGTTTTATTCTCAATATTTGCCAATTATTGCCTTTTTTTATTTTCACTGCCCCATAATTGCCCCATAGATTGTTTTAATGTTTACTAATATACATTTATAAACATTAAACTTTTCCACTAATACCCTTAAATTTTTCAACGAAATCTGAGATTTTTTTGAAGACAGTTTGTTTTTTGCTTAGGTATTGAGGGTTAAGTGGGCTCATTTTAGGCAATAGCTCGTTGAGCTCCGTTCCGTTTTCTGTGGCATATTCTCTTCTTAAGGAGGTTGATATATAGCGTTTTGCAGCGGCTTCATTCAGCTCTTCACTCTCAATCAAGCTTTGAGCTTCTTGTTTTTGCTTTTCTTTTGCAAATGTATAAAATGCCTCAAGAATACTTGGTTTATCAAGAATCTCTTCCAAGTTTGTTTCGTTAATAAACTCAATTAAAAGCCCTTCTTTTGCTCTGTTTCCAATACTAGAGCGGACTAAGCCTCTCACTTCTTCAATTAAATCGTTTTTATCTTTTGTTTTTTTGTTTTTCTCAAAAATCAATTCTAAAATATAATCAAGGTTGATTTCTTGAGATTTCAGCAAGTCCACTTCAAAAACGACATCACTCCAATCAACAGTTGATTCTTCGACCTCTTTATTGGCTCTTTGTTGGCGTTGCCAATCACAAATATCATTATAAGTTGATTTGTAATCTTGAGCTAACCTTTCTGACAAGACAGCAATTTGTTGCATAGAAGCAATTTGAGTGTCATCCACATAATGCTTCGCCTTAAACTCTTCCAACGCCTCTGCATCTTCCATATCAAGGTTTTGCAAAGCTTTAAGAGTTGCAAATTCATCATAGTTTTGCAAGATATTTTCAACTTTTAAATATTCGCCAAATAGTTTTGCAAAATCTTTTTTATCTTTGTCTTCTTCAATTTTATCAATGTCTGGATATTTGTCTTGAAGCTCTTTAACAACCTCCAAATAACCTTTGTGTGCTTTATCAGTTAAAATATCCGTAAAGCCTTCCATATATTCCTTATAGCTTTTTTCTAGGATAATGCTTGCCGTTTGGCCTGCACCAAAACATTTAATTGCTGTTTTTGTTGGCTCTTCAAGATTGCGGAAAGTCACCACATTACCAAAAGATTTGGTTGCATCATAAATTCTGTTGGTGCGAGAATATGCTTGAATAAGCCCATGATAACGCAAATTTTTATCAACGAACAATGTGTTTAGAGTAGGTGCGTCAAAACCAGTCAAAAACATTCCAACAACAATCAAAAGGTCAATTTCTTGATTTTTAACACGGCTAGAAAGGTCTCTATAATAATTTTGAAACTCTTTGCTATCAACACCATAGTTGGTTCTAAACATTTTGTTATAATCATCAATTGCCAAACATAAAAACTCTTTTGCACTAGAATTCATTGCGGTCAAATCAAAGCTTTCATCAACAATATCGCCAATAGCATCTTGTGCCTCATTGGCAGCAAAAGAAAAGATTGTTGCAACTTTGATGGGCTTTTCAACATCTTTTTGCAGGTTCTTAAATGATTCATAATAAAACTTCGCCGCTTCAACAGAATTAACCGCAAACATTGCATTAAACCCTTTTCCGCCCACTTGACGGCGATGCGTTTTTTGATTGAAGTTGTTTAATATATACTGAGTAATCTCTTTAATACGAGCAGGGTGCAAGAATGCTTTTTTGGTTTCTGAGGCACTAAGTTTGTTTTCATCAAGTTCTGTTTCAAACTTCTTAAATTGTGGGCGAACATCATTATAATCTACTTTGAACTTCAAAACCTTTTCATCACGAATAGCATCAGTAATCACATAAGAGTGCAATTCATTGCCAAAAACACTTGCCGTTGTTTCTGCACCAGAGGCGTTTTCTGGGAATATTGGTGTGCCAGTAAAGCCAAATTGATAAAACTTCTTAAACTTCTTATTTAAGTTTTTTTGTGCTTCACCAAATTGCGAACGGTGGCATTCATCAAAAATAAACACAACTTGTTTGTTATAAATTTCTAAATCATTTTCAGACTTCATCAAGTTATTGAGCTTTTGAATGGTGGTTACAACAATTTTATTATCAGTATTATCAAGATTTCTTTTCAGTCCTTTGGTGTCAGTTGATCCATTTACACTATTTGGAGAAAACTTTTGATACTCCTTCATTGTCTGATAGTCTAAATCTTTTCTATCAACAACAAACAAAACTTTATCAATAAAATCTAGCTCTGTGGCAAGCCTTGCCGCCTTAAAACTGGTTAAAGTTTTGCCAGATCCTGTGGTGTGCCAAATATAGCCACCGCTTTGAGGTTTGCTAAAAACTTTTGATTTATAAGAGCTATTGATTTTCCACAAAATGCGTTCTGTTGCCGCAATTTGATAAGGACGCATAACCAATAAAGTATTATTGGCATCAAAAACACAATATTTTAAGATAACATCTAATAAAACTTCTTTTTTGAAGAATGTTGCCGTAAAATCTTTTAAGTCTTTAATAAGCTTGTTATCGGCCTTTGCCCAGTTAATCGTAAAATCAAAGCTGTGCTTGTTGCGTTTGGTTGTATTGGCAAAATAACGGGTGTCTGTGCCGTTAGAAATCACAAATAGTTGCAAGAATTTATAAAGTGAATTTTCTGAATTAAAACTCTCCTTGCTATAACGATGAACTTGATTAAAGGCCTCTCTAATGGCAACCCCTCGTTTTTTCAATTCCACCTGAACAATCGGCAAGCCATTAACAAGAATTGTCACATCATAACGGTTGGCATGTATGCCTTCTTGTTCAAATTGATTGATAACTTGAACCTTATTGCGGGCAATGTTTTCTTTATCAAACAAATATATGTTTTCAATATGCCCATCATCAAAAGTAAAATCATAGATATAATCATCATGAACTTTTCTGGTTCTTTCAACAATTGAATCATTTGTTTTATTGAGATATTCATCACAAAAACGCCCCCATTCATCATCAGAAAACTTGGTTTTATTTAAGGTTTCAAGCTGTTCTTTGATGTTTATTAACATCGCCTCAACTGAAGTAATATCTTTTTTGAACTCATATCCTTTATTTTGCAAATCAGCAATCAGTTCTTGCTCCAAGTCATGCTCAGACTGATAAGCTGTTGAAGTTTCAACATGCTTTTCATATTTATTCAAAACAATAAATTTTTCAGATTCTATAATGGTTTTTGTTTCATTGCTCATTTACTTGTTCCTCTTGTTTCCAAAAATTATAATTTGCAATCAAATGCCTTAATAGAAAATCAATTGTTTTCTTTTCTGGTTCGGTTGGCTCTGCAACGGCTTCATTTGATAATGTTGAATGGTTTGTAAATTGAATAATTCGTTTATAATAAACACTCTTATCATCAGGCAATAATTCTGCCCATCTAGGAT
>CAYJKS010000072.1:0-5798 GCA_964370705.1 uncultured Azospirillaceae bacterium | reverse complement strand
AAGTATGAGCCAGACAATAAAGAACGCTTGACCCTAAAAATAGACATTCAAGAAGCAAATTTGTATCAAGCAAAAAAAGATAAGAAAAAAAAGTCAAAAGCCGATGCTTCTAAAGATACTCTTGTTGGGTTTAAGAAAGTTAGCAAAAAAATTAGAGGATCTCTTGATGAAGAAGACGAGAACGAAGACGATTATGTTTTGGTTCCGGTCTTTTTGGAGCAAGAAGATAGTTCCTTGACCATGTCACTTACCCCGCAAGAAAAAACTATGTTAGACCAACAATTTAACATAAGTATTGCAAGCACCCATGAGATGGCGCAAAAATTGCAAACGATAGAAGATGCAGATAAAATATTTACAAAAATTAGTGGTGGCAAAATTAGCGACAAGGTTATTAGCAAAAAGATGCAGTCTAAGCTAGATGCTTCTGTTGAAGAGATTGTTTTAGACGAGCTTAAGGATGTTGCAAAGAAAAAAGGGCAAAAAGTCAAAGCAAAAGAGCTGGGAAGAAAGTCTCCTGCAAAAATCTTTGAGTCAAAAGAGTTTTCTATTAGCAAGGTAGTCAAAAAAGCAGAACAAAAAGAGCAACAAGAGCAAAAAGAAGTTGTTAAGAAGCAAAAAGAGCAAGAGTTTGTGCAGCAAGATGCAGACAAAGAACTTGCAAGCCAAAACATTAAAGAAAAAATGAACCTTAGTGCAGAACAAACAAAAAGAGCCCTAGACTCAGTGTTTGAGACCTCTAGCAATGAGCCTATTTATGAGCCCAAAGAAGAGCCTGCTAAAGAGCCAACTCCAGAAGAAAAACCTATTGATAAAGAAGCCTTAAAAGAGATTTTATACGCAAAAAGCGGCAGAGCACCAACGCCAGAAATGATTGAAGAGCAAGCCAACAAGCAAGAAGCTGTTGAGAAGTTAAGAGGCAAATATTATATAAATAACAAAGATAGATAATAAGTTATCTATACAAAGTTTATGCATTGTTTGATGCTTTTGCTATTAAACAATCTTTCTATGATTGCTTCCATATATTCATTTGTATTAGATTCAATAAGGTCCATTGCATAAATCTCTTTGTCGGTAAGTGGTAGATTTATTTTTATAGAATTATAAAAAGTAGCGCTATCGGCAAATAGTTTATCAGTATTTTCTCTGCTTCCACTTTCTTTATAACATATTGCCAACATTTTTTTTGCATTTGCAGTTTGTTGGGTATGAATCCCAACATCGGCAATATTTAGCACATTTTTATACGCCCATACGGCATTGGCAAATAGTTGGCTTTTGGCTAATGTATCGCCAAGTCTTCCCCAAGCGGTGGTGTTTTTGGGGTTTAGTTCAATTGCAAGCTCAAAGATTTTTGTAGCAAGAGAATCTTTATAAAAGCTAGCCATATTCCCCCAAATTGTTGCAAAGTTAGAAGTCTCGGCAAAAAGGGCTTCTCTTTCTTGCGGGTTTACAGTTATTTTTAGTTTATCTATATTTTTGTTTACAAGATTTTCTAACAACACAAGAGCCAACGAAACATCTTCGTTGCCCAAATGGAACAAAGCGGCATCTGCTTGTGGTAAGACTACTTTGCTATCATCGTTATTAAAATAATTGCTAATACATAGATGAATAAACATTTTAACAGTTGTAACTGTTTGTATAACTTCATCTTCAGTATTTAGGTGCTGGTTTTTGTGCATAACCGTTTGAGCAATTTTTGCCTCATCAACTCCACGCTCTATCATGTTTACAATCAATCCCATCATCGAGAGCAATTTGTGTGGTTTTAGCTGATATTGAAAAATATCTGGAGTAACAGAAGTGTCTTTGCTTTTTTCTACTTGTTTGTTGCCTTTTTTCCAGTCAAAATCCAGTGGTGCAGAATATTTTGTAAAAACAACATTATTTTGACTACTAATTTGCTCTGAGTTGTCGGTAATATTTGTTGTGCTGTCAACATTTTCTTCTTCGTCATCATTAGCATCTAATTTGTCAGCAAATAGATTCTTATCTAGTTGATAATTTATTTTACTTTTTATTCTATATTCTTTTTCTTTGCTATCTTTTATAGATACAACAATTGTTTTAATATACCAAACAACGGCAAGAGTAAATGCCATGACCACAGCAATAAGCAATAAGATGATTGCTGCTAGCCTAACACCATGAAGCTCTGCAATGTAAGAGTTAACATAGTTGCCCAAGCCTTCTATTGCGTCAGATACTTTTTGTAATATTTGCGAAAAGTCAAAAAAATTATTCATGTTTTATGCACCGTTTTATAAAATATTATTTAAAATACAAATTGTTTATTGTAGATTATAAATGAATAGATTTTAAAAACAATTAAAAAGAAAAGAATAATACATTGGGATATTTATCTGAACGAAAAAAACGCAATAATATCATACAAAGCATGAAGGTATCTTTGCTAATAGCTGGCTTTTTCTCAATTTTTTCTTTTGGTGAAAGCGATTTTGCTATTTCTATAAACCAATGGCGTTTTCAAATATATCTTTTTTTGACTTTTGTTTTTGTATATAGCTTATGCAAAAGGCTTTATTTTTATAGTTTTATGTCTTTTTTATTTTTGCTCCTAAATTTTTTTGCAATATCTTCAGCAGTTAGTATCTGGGAAAGACAAGATTGCAAAGAAAAAAATCTAGACGTGGTATATAAAAATAGTTTGGCACAAATTGAGCAAAAAACAAATTTGTCTGGAGAGGTTATCTTAAGCTCTAACAATGTTGCTCCTTTTGTTGTCTTTGAAAAAGACGAGCAAAAGTTTTTGTTACTAAGTGTTGATTTTAGTGGCACGCAAGCACAATATTTGGCAACAGATTTTGCACAATTAGAGTCCTTTGTTTTGAGTCGCAATGAGCAAATTATTGTTGTTGGCAACTTTGAGCTTGTTGGTTGGTCATCAATTTTTAAGAGTTTTTTAGACAACACAGGCTTGATTATAAAAAATCCGCTATTTTCTAGTTTGGGCAATATGTTTTTGCCTCCACAATTTTATGTTTTGGGTTATGGTAATGTAGTTTTTTGTAATCAAACAAAGAGTTTTGACCAACAAGGCAACAAATCTATACTTATTAGCACAGAAATATAAAATATTTACACAAAATTAGTCTTTTTTGTTTTAGAATACAAAGATAAAAAATTGTTAGGAAAATATAATGACCATATCTAAGTTAAAAGAAAACGAGCTGTATGCCGTTTGTGACTACCAAAAATTCGATTCTTTGGATTTTGAAGGAAAAAGGGTTTCTGCCTTGGGGCAAGATAGAGCAATAAAGGCCGTTGAGCTAGGAATCAACATAAAATCTAAGGGTTATAATCTTTTTTGTTTGGGGCCAGAAGGCACAGGTAAAACTAGTTTGGTAAAAAGAATTTTGGAAGAAGAGGCCAAAAAAAGACCAGCTCCTAGAGATTGGGCTTATGTTTATAATTTTGATGAACCATATAAGCCAATAAGTGTTAGCTTTGAGGCAGGAGAAGCAGTTGAGTTTGTAAAAGATACAGACAAGCTAATAGATGATTTTAGTCTTTCTATTCCTGCGGTTTTAGATAGTGACGAATACAAAGCAGGGCTAAGTATTATTCAAGAAAAATACAAACAAAAAAAAGAAGAATATATTCGTTTGTTGCAAAAAAAAGCAAAAGGTAAGAGTGTTAGCTTGCTACAAATGCAAGTTGGCTTGGTTGTTGCTCCAGTAAAAAATGGAGAAGTTTTGAGCCCAGAGGCTTTTGATCTATTGCCAGAAGAAGAAAAACAAGAGCTAATAAACGACCTCAATCTTATGCAAGAAGAGATAGAAAATGCTGCCAATGATATGCCTGAGTGGGAAGAAAAACAGCGTGGCGAAAGCACTTTGCTAAAAGAAAAATTTATTAAAATGGTTGTAAAATCGCCAATTGATAGCTTGAAGAAAAAATACAAAAAAAACAAAGATGCAACCGAGTTTTTGAAAAATGTTCAAACTTATATCATCAATAATGTTGATGAGTTTTTGCCCGACGAGCAACCTTGTGCAACTGGTGGAGAAGAAGATGTGCTTTCTTCTTTATTGTCTAAGGTAAATAAGCAAGAAGAAGACAAGTTTGCCAAGTTCAAAGTCAATGTGATTGTCAAAAATGACCCCAATAAAGGCGCTCCAATTGTGCATTTGGACCACCCAACACAAGGAAATTTGGTCGGAAAAGTTGAGCGTTTGCAACAATATGGTGCCTTGTTAACAGATTTTACGCTTATTAAGGCTGGGGCTTTACACAAAGCAAATGGCGGATTTTTGCTAATAGACGCACGCAAGTTACTAGTCCACCCTTATGCTTGGGATTCTCTAAAAAGATCACTTGCCTCCAAAACAGTCAAAATAGAATCTCCAGGAGAAGAAACAAGCTTTACAACAATATCTTTAGACCCTGAGCCAATAGAGCTAGATGTTAAGATAATCTTGATGGGCGATGAAGATTTGTATGATTTGCTGCTAGAAAGAGATCCAGATTTTTGTGATTATTTTAAGGTGGAAGCCGACTTTGGTATCTTAATGGATAGAAGCAAAGAAAATGAGATAGAATATGCCAAGCTAATCGGCTCTTTATCAAGCAAAAAAAGACTTCGTAGCTTGAGCAAACCTGCTTTAGGTAGAATGATAGAACATTCATCAAGATTAGCAGGAAGTGCCAAAAAACTAACTGCACACGTTGCCTCAATTGCAGATTTATTAAGAGAAGCTGATTATTGGGCAAGAGAGTCAAGATCAAACCAAATAGGCAAAAAACATATAGACGAGGCAATTAATGCCCAAATTTATCGCTGCGATAGGGTCAAACAAATGATGCTTGAGCAAATAGAAGACGGTAGCATTATGATAGATGTTGATGGTGCAAAAGTTGGGCAAATAAATGGCTTGGTTGTATATAATTTAAATAGAGGAACATTTGGTAAGCCAACCAGAATTACTGCCCAAGTTAGAGTCGGAAACGGCGATGTTGTAAACATTGAAAGAGAAACCAGATTGAGTGGGCCAATCCACACCAAAGGTTCTTTAATCCTAAATTCTTTGCTTGCAAACAGATTTGCCAAGCATTCTCCATTATCTCTTAACGGTTCAATAGTTTTTGAGCAATCTTATGGTGGTGTAGATGGCGACAGTGCCTCATCTACAGAATATTACTGTTTAATTTCTGCTATTGCTAACTTGCCCATAAAACAAGGAATAGCTGTTACAGGGTCAATCAATCAATTCGGCGAAATTCAGCCAATTGGTGGTGCAAACGAAAAAATAGAAGGATTTTTTGATGTTTGTGCTTATCGTGGATTAACTGGTGACCAAGGAGTAATAATTCCTCGCACAAATATAGACAATCTTATGTTAAGAGAAGATGTTTTGCTTGCTGTAAAAGAAGGCAAGTTTCATATTTATGCGGTTGACACGGTTGATGATGGCATAGAGATACTAACTGGCATAAAAGCCGGAAAACTAGATAAAAAAGGAGCCTATCCAAAAGATAGTGTTAATTATCTGGTCAAAAAAAGCATAGAAGAATACTATGCATTGCACGCGACCTATGCCAAAGAAACATATGGCAATTTTTCAAAATAAATCATAAAAAAAGGGCAAATTGAGTTTTGCCCTTTTTTATTATTGCTAGTTTTTTATGTTTTTTCTTCTATCATTTGTAACAGTTCTTTTCTGTTTAAGCAAAAGTTAGATTCTATCCATAAGTCTTCAAGCTTTTTTAGAATATTACCGATTTTGTTATTGTCTTTAATATTTTTGTTAGCAATATCTTTTCCCGAGATT
>CAYJKS010000071.1:0-5843 GCA_964370705.1 uncultured Azospirillaceae bacterium | reverse complement strand
CGACAAAACAGTATCATAAACAAAATAAATGCAAAACCAAATAGGCTATATGCAACAAAAGAAAATGCACTATAAATACTGCCATTCATATTAAAACTATTTTCTAATGATTTGAGTATTGCAGGGGCTAGCCATGACAAAGACAAAAACAAAAATAACAAAATCTTCCAAACATTAGACACATTGCTATACCCAAGCAAAGTCTTATAACAAATAACACTTGCGGCAATAGCGATAGTAAGCATTGCAATTATAAAATACATTTTTCATCCTTTCCTAACTACACTACCATTTATTAGTGCTATAATTATATTGTTTTTATGCCTGAGCTACAGATTTTTTTCTATATTGTCTTTTTGCTGTTTTTTTAGACTCAGTTTCATCACTGTTTTTCTCATTAGCAGATAAGTTATTACTTTCTTCTTCTGGAGTTTTTTCTTTGCTCTTAATAACTTTTACTCTTGCTTTAGAAGTTTTTCTATCTTTTGCCTTGCTAATATCTATAACTTCAAAAGATTTTTGACTGCTAGTTTGTTCTTCTCCACTGGCAGACTCTGCTTGCATCTTTTGCATATTCTCTGCATTATTTTCTTGTGCTACTTTTCCCTCTAAAGCAGCATTGTCTTCTTGCGTCTGCTCGCTCTTATTTTGATTATTTTCTGCATTACGAACATTTTTTCTCTCATTTATATCAGTAACAATTTTTCTATAATGCTCTGCGTATTGACGAAAAATCTCTGCATTCACATGATCACTATTACTACGAGCATCTTTAGCCAAGTCATTATATCTTTTAATCAAGTCTAAGGCTGTGCCGCTAATTTTTCCTGCAATTGAGTTGCTATCAAACTTATAGTTAAGCGAATATATAGCACTATTGTTATTATTGCTATTAGGACGATATTTGTTATTTTTTTTCATATATTTTACCATAAATATTAAGTTACAGAGTCCATTCAAGAACTCCCTAAAAAATGCTCTAAATCATTATTTGGAATCAAAAACACTATTTGTTTATAAAAAAAATCAAAAAGTGTTGCAAAACAGATAATACATATATTTTATTTAATTGCAATTTATTTTTTTAAAATTACACAACGATTTATTCCGCTCAAATCCTTGTAGCTTTTGTAGTGATGCAATCCATTATCTTCAAATATTTTTGAGATATTTTCTGCTTGTCCTATTCCTGCTTCAATTAGTATGTATCCACCCTCATTTAGCAATTTTGGTGCAATCTTTGCAATTTGTATATAATGCTCATACCCGTCATCTCCGCCATCAAGCGCAATATATGGGTCATACTCCCTAACTTCTTTATCAAGCTCCAAAATATCTGCTGTGGGTATATATGGTGGGTTGGTTATTATCATGTCAAAACCACCGTCAATTATATCTATAAAATAGTCTCCTTCAATAAATGAAGTCCTATTTTCTACTCCAATATTTTGAGCATTTTTTTTAGCAATTTCAATTGCTTTAGAAGATTTGTCAAGCCCAACGCCTTGCAAAAAGTCCAAATCGGCAACAACAGAAAGCAACAAGCAACCAGAGCCAACGCCAAGCTCTAAAACATTTTTGAAGTTATTTTGTTTTGATATTTCTATTGCTTTTTCTACCAAAATCTCACTGTCTGCTCTAGGAGACAAAACATCTTGGCTTACCACAAAACTATGTTTATAAAAATCTTTATACCCCAATATCTTATCTAAAGGCTTATGGCATAATCGTTGCAATAGCATCTCTTTTATTTTTTGCTTTTCTTCTTCTAAAAAAACGTGTTTTTCAAAATCTTGATTATAATCAATTTGCAAGACATGAGTAATTATCATTCTTGCTTCAAGTCTCGGAGATTGAATTTTGCCCTCAACTAATTTTTTTACTAAATATTCAAACATTATTCAAAATTATCAAAAATGCCCGAAAAAATATCATTTTTTTTGAGCTTCTTTAGCTTTTGAGCCATCTCTTCAACACGCTCTTCCATACCGTCTAATGGCACACTCGGAGACAACTTATGCTTAAATCTAAGTCCACCTTCATTATCATCAACTTCATACTCATCAACAGAAATGTTTATGCCAATAGATTTCTCTGGTTGTTTATTTCTCTTAGCCATTTTAGCTCCTACAACTATTTATTTTTAGCAACTTCTTCACAAACATAAGCAGATAATTTTTCAAAAGCTCTTTTTTCTATTTGGCGAACTCTTTCTCTACTAACACCAAATTCTTCGCCAATAGATTCTAATGTTTGCGGATTATCTGTTAACATTCTTCTTCTAATAACATCTGCTTCTCTGTCAGACAATTTAGCAAGCCCATTAGCCAAAACTTTGTGCCTATTTAGAGCCTCTTGCTTGTTTGCTACAGACATTTCTATATTTTGCTTAGCATCAACAAGCATATCAATTTTTTCGTATTCGGCATCGTCACCAACAGTTACGTTCAAAGACACATCTCCGCCCAAACGTTGGTTCATCTCTATTACGTGTTTTTCTTCAACCAACAGCTCTTGAGCAATTTCTTTTACGACTTTAGGTTCTAAGTTTTTGTTTTCATAAAGTCCTAATCTTGCTTTGATTTTGTTTAGATTATAAAAAAGTTTCTTTTGTGCTGCAACTGTTCCAATTTTTACCAAAGACCACGAACGCAACACATAATCATTAATTGCAGCCTTTATCCATAGCATTGCATAGGTAGACAATCTAACTTTTTTTTCTAAGTCAAATTTTTTAACAGCGTGCATAAGCCCCATATTTGCTTCAGAGATAATGTCTTCTATCGCAAGCCCATATTTTTTATAAGATAACGAAATTTTTGCTGCCAAACGCAAATGAGACAATACCAATTTGTGAGCAGCATTAAGATTATTGTTTTTTTTATAATCAATAATAAGAGCCATTTCTTCTTCTTGGCTCAAAATCGGAAAACTTTTAATTTTTTGAAAATAAGCAAATAAACCATTACCTCCCACAATCACGGGCAAGTTTGTTGAATTATTTGTCAACGCAATAGCTACATTATTACTCATACATCACCTTCTAAATTTTTTCCAACAATCATTATACATACAATTTTGCACTTTTTCAACAACAATTTTGTTATTGATTATAAAACACATAAAAATTATTACCGTCTTTTGTTGGAGAAACAAAGTTCAAAATCTCTACGCGATAATCGCCATTTTCTGGATAAATAAGCAAGAATAAACTTTCGTTATTGTCTATGCACAAACGCATATCTTTTTCTGCCACTTGCTTATTTATTTTTGTTTTTAAGACCTCATCAGCAACATAAAAATATGCACCATTCTTATACGGAGAAATTTCTACCTGACTAAAATTTTGCAATTTCTTTAAGATTAATATTCTTTGCCTTTTTTCAATAATATTATTAACAGGCTTTTGGGCTTGATAATCTTTTATTTTGGCAATTACTTTTTCCAAAATCTTTGCATCTTCACAAGATGGTAGTTCTATATCTAAAGCTTGGTCTTCAGCAAAAGAGTTTAGTTCAATATTAACCGTATCATCATAAAGCTCTTGTGCCATAGCTGGAGCAAAGAGGCAAAAAGACATCATCAAAACCAAAATATATTTTATCATTTTTTTACCCTAAACCTTATCAAAAAGTATCTATTAGAAATTTGCAGATTTTGGCGTTCTAGGAAAAGGAATAACATCTCTAATGTTGCTAATTCCAGTAACTAGCATCATCATTCTCTCAAAGCCCAAGCCAAACCCTGCATGAGGCACACTACCATAACGGCGAGAGTCCAAATACCAAGAATAATCTTCTATCTCCATACCATTTTGTTTAATTTTTTCTACCAAAACATCATAGCGCTCTTCTCTTTGCGATCCACCAATAAGCTCACCTATTCCTGGAACCAAAACATCCATAGCAGCAACAGTTTTGCCATCTTCGTTAACACGCATATAAAATGCTTTGATTTCTTTTGGATAGTCGCGAACAATTACTGGTTTTTTGAAGTATTCTTCTGCCAAAAATCTTTCATGCTCTGTTTGCAAGTCCACCCCATATTCTGGTTTATATTCAAATTTTTTGCCAGATTCTTTCATAATTTCTATTGCTTGGGTATATGTTATTCTTGCAAAATCATTTTCTACAATATTTGTTAGCGTATCCTTTAGTCCAACAGAAACAAACTTATCAAACAAATCAATATCATCACTACAATTTTGCATAACATACTTGATGCAATAACGCACCATTTCTTCTGCTGTGTCCATATTGTCATAAATATCAGCAAACGCCATTTCTGGCTCAATCATCCAAAACTCTGCAGCATGACGAGTCGTATTTGAGTTCTCTGCCCTAAAAGTTGGGCCAAAAGTATATATATCTCCCAATCCCATCGCATACATTTCGCCGTTTAATTGTCCAGAAACTGTTAGATGCGCTTTTTTTCCAAAAAAATCTTGAGCATAATCAATGTCACCGTCTTTTGTCTTTGGAGGGTTTGCCATATCTAGAGTTGTAACCTGAAACATTTCACCAGCTCCTTCACAATCCGAAGCCGTAATAATTGGAGTATGCACATAAGAAAAACCACGTTCATTAAAAAATTTATGAATTGCATATGACAATGCCGAACGCACCCTAAAAGCGGCTCCATATTTGTTTGTTCTAGATCTAAGATGTGCAATTGATCTCAAATACTCATCACTATGCTTCTTTTTTTGTAGCGGAAAACTCTCATCAGCCCAACCATAGATTTCTACACTTTTTGCAACAATCTCAAATTTTTGGCTTCCACCCTTAGATTCCACCAACTCGCCAATAACAGCCAAAGAAGAACCTGTCGAAATCTTTTTAATCTCTTCATAATTACTCAAAGTATCATTAGCAATAATCTGAATATTTTTAAGGCAAGAGCCATCGTTTAACTCAACAAACAAAAAATCTTTTGCATCTCTACGAGTTCTAACCCAGCCCTTTACCAAAACCTCTGGCAGAGCTTTATCGCTAGCTAAAATTTCAACAATTTTTGTTCTTTTTAACATGTTATTTACGTCCTATTTATTATATTATTTTCAAACCTCAAAAAAATATACAATAGTTATATTTAATTGTCTAGCCAAACTTAAAAGCTAAAAAAAAATAAATATAGGTAGAAATTATTCAAAATTTATATATATAATAGATAACAAAAAAATTTATGAATGGAGCAATATAAATGAAAAAACTGGCAATCTTATTTTTTATTCCAACCCTTATTTTGCTTAATGCTTGTGCCGCAGATATTGGTGCCGATGAATATTCATCATCTGCTGTAGGAACGGTTAACAAAGTATCAATTGGCAAAATCATCGCTGTTAGAACTGTTAAGGTTCAAGATGATGACACATCTGGCGGCACAACAATTGGTGCTATTGCAGGAGGAATTGCAGGTTCTCAAATCGGTAGCGGTAACGCAGCATCACTAATAGGCGGAGCTGGGGGAGCAATTTTAGGCGGTGCTTTGGGAGGGTTATCAGAAAAAAGTCTTTCCAAACAAAGTGGATATGAATATATTGTCCAACTAGATAACGGCAATATTGTAACCATTACTCAAGGAACAGATGTTTTATTATCTGTTGGTCAAAAATGCATGATACTTTATGGCAGCAATTCTCAAAGAGCAAGAATAATCCCTTACCCTGCACAATAAAAACAACACAAAAACAAGTGCGTAGAGCGAGAAACACAATGTTTTTATAAAAAAAAGCAAAAAAAATAAAAATATTACTTGACCAATAAAAAAAATATCTGTATATATGCACTTGTTCTAAAAACGGTCCCATCGTCTAGAGGCCTAGGACACCACCCTTTCACGGC
>CAYJKS010000070.1:0-5959 GCA_964370705.1 uncultured Azospirillaceae bacterium | reverse complement strand
CAATTATTAAAGATAATGCTCTAAATGATAGTGTTTTGGCATTTTTTATTGGGGGAGGGGCTTCTACTCCTTATAGAAAAAAATTGCAAGGATTAGGTAATCAAAAAATTATAGATTACGTGCAAAATGGCGGAATTTATTTTGGGATTTGCGCAGGGGCATATTATGCTTGTAGCAAAATTGAGTTTGAAACAGATATTGCGCAGATAAATCTAAAAAGAGATGGAATAGGGCTTATTGATACAACCGCTATTGGCACACTATATAAGGAGTTTGGCATAAATCCATATTCATTAGATGCATCTTCTGCTTTTGTTGCAAATATTAGCTATGATGCTGGCAGCAAAACTTGTGGCGTTTATTATCATGGAGGCGGGTATTTTGATTGTTTGCAAGACAAATGCTGCAAAGTCTTGGGCTATTATGATGACTCGTCAAATCCTTTGCCTGCGATAATTGCAAAAAAATATGGCAAAGGCTTGGTTATTGCTAGTGGGGTTCATTTTGAAGATAGTGGCAAAAACTATGCCTTGCGTCTTCATGAGCAAAAAATAGATTATATTTATGCTCAAGATATTGCCAACAAACTTATTTCTCAAGAAGAATTTCGCAAAGATTTGCAACAAAAATTATTTTTGTTGTTGCAACAAAACTAACAGTCTTTTGCTTTTTCAAACAAAATATTTGCTATAATAACTTTAATAATGTATATTGGCAAAAAAATATTGGAGTAAGAAAAATGTTGTTTGTTTTAGTTTTTGCCTTGTTGCTAGTCGCTAGTCCTGTGCTAGCTAACCCAGCTTGTGCAGTTTGCACGGTTGCTGTTGCTGCCTCGCTAGAAATCGCACGTAAATTTGGTGTAGATGACAGTGTTGTAGGAGTTTGGGCAGGTGGTTTGTTGGTTATGGTTGGGTATTGGACAATCGCTTGGTTTGAGAAAAAGAATTGGAGTTTTGCTGGCCGTGATTTTTGGCTTATCTCTTTAAGTGTTGCAATGATTGGCTTTATATATATTAGCCATATGGTTTATAGTCCAACCGTGATTTTGTGGATTGTTTATTTGGATCCATTCTTGTTTAGCACAATTGTTGGCGCTTTAGTTTTTCATTATGCTAATAATTTTTATCAGTGGATGAAGGCAAAAAATGGAGGAAGAGCTCATTTTCCTTTTGAAAAAGTTGTAGTTCCTGTATTGGCACTTTGTTTTTGTAGTGTGTATTTTTACTACTTTCCTTTGTGTTTGGGGCTATAAAACATAAGATAAAAAATCTCAGGAGCTGCATTGCTCCTGTTTTTTTTTGCTAAAAAATGGTTTTTTGGTGATTTTGTTGTTTAAATATTAAAGATTATATTATATCCTATGCTCAAATTTTTAAATTTGAGGGAATTGGTATGTCTAAAACAACTCGTAAAAATAAAGTAGAAAATCTGTCTGTTGAAGAAAATGAAACAACATGGTTAGGCAACAACTTGCACCGCCTTATGATTGGTGTGAGCATATTGTGGTTTGCAATCGTGTTAATATATATCACCCAATTTTTTGGCTGGTCTAATCTGTTTTTGATGATGCCAGATGAATTTGGCGGATTCTTAGCAGGTGTTACTTTGCCTTTGGCTATTATATGGGTGGTTATGGCATATATTGACAGAGGCGTTAGCTTTAAGCGTGAGGCAAAGTTTTTGCGTGCTTATATGAACCAATTGGTTTATCCAGAAGAAGGTGGAGCAACAACTGCAAAAGCAATGGCCGATGCGATTCGCTCACAAGTAGATGAGCTTCATGCAGTTACAAAACTAGCAATGTCACAAACCGCTTCCATAAAAAAAGAGCTTGGTGATACTGTCGAAGACTTTGCCAACTTGGTTAAGGTCTTAGACAATTATTCAACACAAAGCGTGGTCGAACTAACTAGTGGTGTAAAAACACTTACAGCTAGTTTTGACGGTGTTACCGATAAGGCTTTTCAGACAACCAAAGACTTAAACGGGTGCATGAATGAGTTCTCTCAAGTTGCTAACCATCTACAAGCAAATATTAGTGGTATTATTAATGACCTTATTCCAGGTGTTAAAGAGATGAAGGAGTCTGCCTCCATAATTCAAAATGTGGCAGAAAATGGTGCGCAAAGAATTTTGGAAGCAAATGAAAACCTAAAAAATTATAGCGAACTCTCTGAAGATAATCTAAACAAAGTGATTAGCAAGCTCATAAATCAAGGGCAATACTTGGAAGAAATATCAGAAAAAGCAATAAATAGTAGCATTAATGTTGGCGAAAAAATTAAGACAATTACCTTAGATATTGATGAACGCTTAAAATCACAAACATTGCAAGTTAATGAATATGCTGAGGCATTAGATGACAATATTAGAGAAATATATACTAAGTTTGCTGAGCATGGAGATGCTTTGAGCCTGGAAGTAGACAAGGTTATTTCTCGCTCTAATGTTATTGAAGAAAGTATCTCTATTCAAGTTAATGAGCTAAAAAATGTTTCTGAACAAGTAACAGATAGTATGGAGAGTATGGAGCAATCTCTAAACGCTAGACTCGATAACTTAGATGGTCGTAGCGAAGCAAGTGCTTTGTCAATACAAAAAATTATTGATGTGGTGGAAGAAAAGTCAGAAAAGTTAAATACTTTGGTAGAAAAAACCTCAAACAAAGCTACTACATGCACCGACAATGTCTCTATCCAACATGACAAACTAGACCAATTGGCTAGAAGAGTGTTTGACAACCTAACTAATGTGACGACCAAAATAGAAACTACAATAGAGAATGTAAAAACTCTAACAGACGATTCTTTGGCTCAATTTGAGATTTTGAGCAATTCTTTGAACGAGCAGGCAGAAAAAATAGATAATTCTAGCAGCTTTGCAGTAACTCAAAGCAAGGTTGCAGAAAGCTCATTGCTACAACAAAATCGTCATATTAATGCCTCTATTAGCAAGATTGAAGAAACTAAAAACGAGCTTAAACGTCAAATTGAAGAAATGTCAAAATCTGCAACCTTTATTGCCGAAGAAGCGACAATTGCAGTCGAGAACCTAAAAACTCAATTAGCATCAGCAATCGAGGCTTCTAGCATTGTGGTTGAGCAAACAGGAGCAATAAATAGCAATATTAAGCAAGAGACTTTGGGCTTGGAAGAAATGGCAAGCAAGGCTGGAGATAAAATGTCTCAACTAGAAGAATTGGTATCTGCCCAAGCAAGCAAAATGAACTTGATTGTTTCTAATGTGGAAGAACGCAGCACTCAAATTTCTGAGACTTTGAATAAACATGCTCAAAAAGTTGAACAGGCAACAGGCAACTCAACAGAAACGTTTAATGATATTCTAAATGCTTTTGAGACTCAATCATCACTCCTAAACTCTGTTGCAGAAAACACGGTTGGCTATGTTTCTGACGTGGTGCAGGCATTAGATGAAAAAGCTCAAAATATTAATATTTTGTTCAAGCATCAACAAAATGAGTTTTTTGATGTTTGCGAAAAAATTTCAGAAAACACAAAGAGCTTAGGACAAGATTTGAAAGCTCAGATTTCTAATATTGAAGCATCTGCAGAATCAGTATTTTCTAAAATGTCTTCTTTGGAAGAAGAAGTAGACAAACGCTCAATTGAGGTAATAGAAAAATCAGACAAAACTATTGAAAAACTTGGCAATATTGACAGGTCAATAGCCGAGCGTAGCGAAAAATTAGAAGAAAATATTAATGAAGTGTCTGACAACTTAGGCAAGGTTGCAAACGATTTTTCTGTAAGTGTTAATAGTTTTGCAGGCATCTTAAAAGATATGAGAACAAACACAGAAGCCACAACTAATGCAATATTAACTAATGCAGATCGCATAAAGGTTGCTAATACTGGTTTTAATAGAGATGTTAAAGAATTTGTTGGCAATGTAAATACTCACATAGAAGGCGTTGATCAAGTTATTGATAAACTAAAAGAGCAAACAAGCTTTGTAGACACAGTATTTGCTCAGCAAAAAGAAAACTTAGTTGATGTTGTAAATGTTGTTACTGCTCAAACAAGACTAGGTGAGGCTTCTATGTCTAAGCAATATTCTTATATGAATGAGATAGCAGCAGAGGTTTCTGCCAAAATGAAGGAAGTTGTTGCAAGCTTTAGGGGTGACATTGGCGAAATGTTTGACAATTCTACAAAAGCCGCGTTTGAAATAAACTCACTAGGAGATAGAATTTTGTCTGTTATTGAGAATATGGACGTTACCTCAAAAAGCTCTATTGCTAGCATAGAAAAAGTTAGTCAAGCTTTGATTAATTGCACTCAAAACCTTGATGAAACAACAGCAAATGCTACTCAAAAAATGAGCGATGTTATGCAAAACTATTCTGCTTATTTGGCAAACTTTAATACTGCAACAGCAGAGGCAAGTAGTGGCGTGGTAGAGATGAACGACCTTATTGCCGCTCAAAATGAGAAGATGACCAATATATCTGAAGAAACAAAATCTTTGGTTGCTTATTTTAATACACTTTTAGACAATACATCTGAGCAAATAACAGAAAGAGCAAATTTTGCTCATCACAAGGTTCAATCTTTGGGCGAAGATTTAAAGGCGCTAAGTTTGCAAATAGACGATGTTGCAAAAATGAGCTCGCAATATATAGACAATTCTGGAGAAAGGCTACGTAATACTATTGTAGATATCCATAATAATGCAGAGCGTATATCTAATGATATAAGACTTTCTAGTGAGCAATTCCAACAACAATCACTTTCTTTGAGTAATATTACAGAAGAAACTTTAGGCAAAGTGAGAGAGGTTATGGGTAGTATTGGTATGAGCTTAGAAGAGTTTAATCTAAAAGGCGGAGAGGTTATCAATAATACTGGCAACTTTAATTCAATGCTCAAAAAACAAATTGAGTTACTAGACATTGGTGCAAAAGAAGCTAGCAAAGAGCTTTTGGATATTGAGAAAAAATATCATGATATTAAGATTGAAAACTTCCTCAAAAATGCAACAAGAATTATTGAAAAACTAGAAACCCTATCAATTGATATTAACATGGTATTTAGTCCAGATTCGCAAGAAAAACTATGGCAAAAATACTATGAAGGTGACACAGAAGTTTTTGTTCGTCATTTGGCAAAAACTATGACACGCAAACAAGTTGTAGCAATTAAGGACGAGTTTGAAAGAAACAATGAGTTCCGCAAAGTTGTAAACTCTTATGTTAGTGAGTTTGAAGGGCTAATAAACAAAGCAAGAGCTTCAGAAAAATCTGGTATATTGCTTTCTGTAATTTCTGGAGCAGATATTGGCAAAATATATTATGTAATAGCAAGAGCATTAGATAAGCTAAAGTAAGGAAATGAAGATACTTAATTTTGACAGTCAAGTATTTTTGGCACCAATGGCAGGTATTACGGATCGACCAATGAGATCTTTAGTATCTTCTTTTGGCGGTGGAATAATTTATTCGGAAATGGCTGCCATAAATGCTATGGAAAGAAAAAATCCAAAAAGTTTGAGAATTGTTGATGTTAAAGATGAGCCTTATAAAGTCGTGGTGCAATTAGTTGGTAATAATCCAAACTTGTTTGCCGAGGCTGCAAAGATTGCTGAAGAATATGGAGCATCTAGCTTGGACATAAACATGGGTTGCCCCGTAAAAAAGATTGTTAACAACAATTCTGGTTCAGCTTTAATGAGGGATTATAATCTTGCTTCGAGTATCATCAAATCTGTTGTTGGTGCAACTAAGCTTCCAGTGAGTGTAAAGTTTCGCAAATCTTGGGACTTAACAAACATAAATGCAGTTGATTTTGCAAGGCTTTGTGAAGATAGTGGTGCTAGTTATGTTAGTGTTCATGGTCGCACACGCAGTCAGTTTTATAGTGGTGAAGCTGATTGGGATATTATCGCTCAAGTAAAATCTGCCATAAAAATACCAGTTGTCGGCAATGGAGATGTTACGGAT
>CAYJKS010000069.1:624-6127 GCA_964370705.1 uncultured Azospirillaceae bacterium | reverse complement strand
GCACTTGAGTTTTTGCCTGCTTTTATTAGCGGATAAAAAGAACTATTGCTTCCTTGAGGTGTGATTGCCGATGCCGATGCAAATAAGATTCCTTGTAGGTTTTTTGTTACCTCAAAATCTGGGTTCATACTAGATTGAGGCAAAACAAACTGAATAACATCTTGGGTAAAGTTTAGGTTGTTAGAATAATTGTTTGTGGCATCAACAAAAATAGAATTATCTAAGTCAGCGACCACTAGTTCATTATAAAATCTAAATCCCCAGAACTTGTCTAAGCCGTTTAGAGTTGATGGATAAAACTCTACGTTTATGGGAGAAAAAATTCTTGAGGCCTCAGCAGCAATATCTAAAAGAAGTAGAGTTTTTCCGCCTTCATTAGAATATTGTTTTATGGCATCGACAAAGTCATTAGTCAAGTCTTGAGGATGAACCATCATCAAAAGGTCAATATCTTTTAAGTCTTGGATTTTTGTTATGCTTTTTATGTTATAAAATCTCTTTATTTCTGTAACAATATTCCATTGGGGAGTGTTGTATTGTCTGTCATATTGGGTAGAAAAAATTGGAAGAGAGCTAATAACTCCAAGAGTTTTTTTGGGGTGATATAGCTGATATATGTTTTCGATTAAATCTTGCTCTAAAAATTTTTGTCGTTCAAATGCAAAAAACGGAATAATTTGTTTTTTGTCAGCACTATCGGTTAACACTATTCCAAAGAAAGCATTTTGGTTTAAGTCAATAAGGGGAATAGGCTGTAAGCCATAAGAAATTGCCTGATCTTCTATATTATCAAGAGGTTTGGGATTATATATTTTGTAGCTAAATTTATTTGGTGCAGTTTTTGCAAACCTATCGAGCAAGAGTTTGACCCTATCAAACATTAGTTTTATTTCGGGGTTTTTTTGACCTAAGATTGGCGAGTAATAAAGTCTTGCGATTATTGGATCTGGAGCATCTTTTAGCACATTTTTAGAAGTATCTGAAATAGTATATATTTTTTCTTGTGTAACATCTAGTTGATAGGGTTTGGCAAAATTGTTTATTGCCAAATTTAGTCCCATAAAGGCAAACAAAAGCATTATAAATACCAAAACATAATAAGAGGCTTGAGTTGATTTTAGCCACATAGATGTTCCAGAAGTCTTAAAACTTATGATTAAGATTGTCATAATATTAAAGAGGGTAATTATTGATATAAAAAATATAATATCTTTTAGCCCAATTAGTCCGCCAATAATTGCGTTAAAGTGAGTTAAGAAGCTAAATGATGCAATGGTTTCTACAATTGTGGTGGGAGCAATCATTCTAAAGAAGTCTAAAACATACTCAACCCCGCTCAAAAAGAACAAAAAGTTTGCAATAACAGACAAAACTAACGCAATAACTTGGTTTTTTGTTATTGCGGACATGGTTTGAGAAATTGCTAACATGCAACCAGCAAGAATCATGCTGCCTATATAGCTTAGAAAAATAAGCCCATTGTCTGGCTCGCCTAGATAATTGACGGTAATCCAAAATGGAAAAGTAAGAGAAAGCGCCAAGATTGTAAATATCCAAGAAGCAAAAAATTTACCCCAAACAACGCTAGATATAGACACAGGCATTGTCATTATTTGGACAATGGTCTTGCTCTTGAATTCTTCGGACCAAAGCCTCATAGAAATACCAGAGATAAAGAGCAAATATAACCAAGGATGAAAAACAAACATTGCCGACAAGCTAGCAATGCCTGAGTCAATAAATTTGCCAAAATAGATTGCAAAAGATGCATTAAGTAACAAAAAAGCAATTAAATAAACATAAGCAAGCGGAGATATAAAGTATCTAAGTAGCTCATTTTTGGTTATGACCCAAAGTTTTTTCATACCTATTCCTCCGTAGTTGTTAATTTTCTAAATGCCTCTTCTAGGCATGAGCAATTGTTGTCATTGATGATTTTTTCTGCAGTCGCATCAGCAATAATTTTTCCTTTATTGATTAAAAGAACCCTATTACATATAGTTTGCGCCTCTTCTAATAAATGTGTGGAAATTATGATTGTTTTGTTTTGTCCCATGTTTTGGATAAGCTCTCTAATATGGTGCTTTTGATTTGGGTCTAGTCCATCTGTTGGCTCATCTAAGAGCAAAATTGGTGGGTTAGATAATATTGATTGAGCGAATCCTACTCTTCGTTGGTATCCTTTGGATAAGGTTTCTACTTTTTGATTAATAACTGCTTCTATTTTTGCAGTTTTTATGGCATTATTAAGAGCCTCTATGGGCAAGTTGCGAAGTTGTCGCATATAGTTTAAGAATTCTCGGACGCTTAAGTCAGAATATATTGGCGAGCCTTCTGGCAAAAAGCCAATTTGTTCTTTGCTTTTGATGGGGGCGTCTTTAATGTTTTGCCCCATAACAAAAACATCTCCAGAGGTTGGTGCCAAAAATCCTGTAATAATATTCATTAAAGTAGATTTTCCGGCTCCATTTGGTCCTAGCAAAGCAATAATCTCGCCTTTTTTTGCCTCAAAGCTCAGATTATTTACAGCTTTGATTGCACCATAATCTTTGGTAACATTTTTGACTTGTATGCTAACAGACACAGCTCACCTCTTTTGTTTTATTTGTTTTTGTTTACTTCATATAAGACTACTGATGCAGCGGTTGCAACATTTAGACTCTCTACTTTAGGGTTTATGGGAAGCTTTATTGTCATATCACAAGATTCTTCAACAAGTCTTCTCATGCCTTTGCCTTCACTGCCCATAATGATTGCAATCTTTGAGTCTTTGGGCAAATCTTCTACAGATGTTTGGGCGTGCCCGTCCATGCCAACAGTCCAAAAACCTGCTCTTTTTAGAATGTCTATAGTGCGAGATAAATTGGTTACTCTACAGATTGGTAAGTCTTCAAAAGTTCCTGCTGCAGCTTTTAAGAGAGCACCACTCTCGTCAGGAGAGTTTTTGTCTTGGACAACAAGAGCCAAAGCATCAAAAGCAGCACAAGAACGAATAATTGCGCCTACGTTTCTGGGATCTGTTACTTGATCTAGGATTAATACATGGCTTTTTTGCCTAGTTTCTGCCATGTCACAAATCTCTTCCAAAGCATAAGTATCTAGCATAAAAGCAGTTAGAGCAAACCCTTGATGCGTTGCTTCTTTAGGCAAAAGCTTGTCTATTTCTTTTCTATCTACAACAGATATTTTGTTGTCAGGTATTTTGCCTTTTACTTCCAAAAGGTTGTCTTTGGTTACCATGAGTTTGTTTATTTGTCTTTCTGGGTTGGCAAGAGCTGCCAAAACTGCATGACGACCATAGATTGTAACTTGTTTTTTTGCCATTTTATTTTTTCTCCAAAATAGGGATAATGTCGATTAAGTCTTTTACTTCATAATCTGCAATTATGTTTGATTTTGCGTTGGGGTTATATAATACGCAATTGGCTAGTTGATTGCTATGATTATATGTTTTTGACATCGGCTTTGCCATCTCCAATTACTAAGATTGAGCTTGCAGGCGGTAGCTGATTATCAAAAAGTTGATGCGTTGCTATGTGACTGGGTTTGTCTTGCAAGTATTCTCCAGCAGCCACAATTTTGCTAAAATACTTCTCAAAACCAAGTTTTTTTATTTCTTTTAGCACAAAGTTTTTGCGTTTGTTTGTTATTAGATAAGTTTTGTAGTTATTTTGCTTACAATAATCTAGCAGCTCTTTGGCGTTTTTTATTGCCTTTAATTTGTTTAGATGATTTTGTTTTATGTAGTCATCAAAAATTATTGAGGCTTGTTCTTTTTTGTTGCCAAATACATGAGTTAGGACGTCTTTGTTTTGTAGAGAGCTTGTAATCTCTTTTATTTCTTCATAAGGGATGTGCAATATTTAGGCTATTAAACACATGAGCATAGGCATCACAGATGACCGTATATGTATCTGCTAATGTTCCGTCCCAATCAAAAACTATGTGTTTATACTTCATATTTTCTCCTTAATTTTAAGCATATATTAAACTAAGTATATTAACATTTAGCTAAAATATAACATTAAAGGATTTTTGGTCAATGATAAAACAAAATCGTGCAAAAACAAGAATAGATTTTGTTGCCAAAGCACTAGGACAAACAGATTTTTGTCTTGTTGCTTTGCCTAGCGATGCCTCTTCTCGAAAATATTTTAGGATATTGTTGAAAAATAATAAGAGCTTGATGCTTATGGATGATGAAGAAGGCAAAAATAATAGTCATAAATTTGTCGAGCTATCAAAGTTTTTTATTGAACAAAATGTTTATGCGCCTAAGGTTTTTTATAGTGATTTTGATTTGGGGCTTTTTGTTATAGAGGACTTAGGAGACACTACCCTTAATAAGCTACTTTTGCACCAAGATGAGCAAAAAACTTATGAGCAGGCTGCAACCACACTGCTTAGCGTAGTAAAAATTAGCAAAAAACCAAAGAATTGCGAAGAATTGAGCAAAGAAAAAATAATAAACGATGCTTGTTTTTTTGTAGATTGGTATTATCCCATGACACATGGCAAGCCAATAGAACCTCATAAAAGAAAAGAGTTTGTTGAGCTAATATCTAGTAAAATAGATATGGCATATAGAGTTCCAAGTTCTATTGTTCTTTGGGATTATCATGTAGACAATATTATGCTAAAAGAAAATGCAAAAGAATGCGCGATTATTGACTTTCAGGACGCAATGTGGGGACCAGTTACTTATGATATTATGAGTCTTTTGGAAGACGCTCGCAAAAAAATTAGTGAGCAAACGTCTAAACAAATCAAACAGCTTTTTTTGGATAGTTTTTTGCAAATTGAGCCCAAAGATTTTGAGGCTTCATATAATTTTTTGGCAATGTTTAGGCATTTGCGTGTTTTGGGTAGGTTTAGCATATTGTATGCGACCTTAGGAAAAGACGTTTATTTGCAACATATTCCCAATTTGTGGAGCTTGTTGGATAAGGCGTTAGATTATCCTGAGCTAATAGAGATAAAAAATTGGCTAGATAAAAACTTTTTGCCAGAATATAGAGTAATCCCGACTAAAAAGCCAATAAAAAAAGCTATTGTTTTGGCCGCAGGTAGAGGCAAAAGAATGAAAAGCCTGACCCAAGATAAACCCAAGCCTCTTAATGAGGTTGCTGGCAAAGCACTAATTGATTATAATTTTGAGATACTAAAACAAGCAAATATAAGAGATGTTGTGGTCAATCTTTGTTATAAAGGAGATATGATAAAATATCATCTTGATAATAAGTATGGCAAAGATTTTGCAATAAAATATTCAATAGAAGAAGAGGCACTAGAAACTGGTGGTGGTATAAAAAATGCATTAGATATGCTAGAAGATGATGTATTTTTTGCCCTAAATAGTGATGTTTTTACCCTAGAAGATAAGATAAAGCCAGCCCTTTGGAAGATGATGGATGCCTGGGATAGCAATAGACATAGCATATTGTTATTGTTAGAAAGAGTTTCTAATACTATTGGTGATAATAATAATGGTATTGGCGATTAT
>CAYJKS010000069.1:0-579 GCA_964370705.1 uncultured Azospirillaceae bacterium | reverse complement strand
CTTTGTGGTTAATGATGGAGTGTTTTTTCATATAGGGACACCAGAGGCTTTTGAAGAGGCAAATAAAAAAATTTATGATATTTTGCAAAAAAAATCTTGACATTTGTAGCAAAATACTATTATTTGCAATAAGTAATTTGCAAACAAGGGCAAAATCTTGTTCTAATTGTTATGAGATTATATTTGGAGGGGTGGCAGAGCGGTCAAATGCAACGGACTGTAAATCCGTCGACTTAGTCTACGAAGGTTCGAATCCTTCCCCTTCCACCAGCAACAACTTGGAACTGCGGGTGTAGCTCAATGGTAGAGCAGAAGCCTTCCAAGCTTATGACGAGGGTTCGATTCCCTTCACCCGCTCCAGATATTAAAAAAACCGCCATTTGGCGGTTTTTTTGTTTTATGTATATCTTTATTAAATTTCTCCGACATACATTCCCATTGTTTTTGCAGATGTAACATATGAAGAGTTAACATTTAATAATGTTGTGCCTTCTGCAATAACGTCCATTACGTCAAATTCTGTTACTTTGCCGTCTCTCCAAGCAACCATTTTGTTTGTTTTGCCTTGTTCCAAAAGCT
>CAYJKS010000068.1:5338-6132 GCA_964370705.1 uncultured Azospirillaceae bacterium | reverse complement strand
TATATAAAGATGACAACATCTTGGCTCTAAACAAGCCATCTGGTATTGCTGTTCAGGGTGGCACCAACACACATTTTCATATAGATGGTCTGCTAGATGCTCTTTGCTTTGAAAAAGAAGAAAGACCAAAGCTTGTTCATCGCATAGACAAAGATACGAGTGGTATTTTGCTTCTTGCCCGCAACCGCAAATATGCCGATATTTTAACCAAGGGATTTAGAGAACATAATATTACAAAGACATATTTAGCCTTTTGCCAATCTTGTCCCTCAAAACCTGATGGGTTAATTGATGCTGCATTAGAAAAGCAAGGAGAAAAAAACATTGTAAGTCCAAATGGACAACCAGCAAAAACCACATACAAAACTTTAGAAAATGTTGGCAACAAATTTTCTTTGCTTGAGGCAAGTCCTTTAACAGGCAGAACTCATCAAATAAGAGCTCATTTAGAATACTTGGGTTGCCCAATAATTGGAGATAGTCGTTATTATGGAGCACAAAAACAAAAGTTTGAGCTGTTTGAAAACAAGCTTCATCTTCATGCTTATAAGATAGACTTGTCATATATATATAATAAAAAGCTAGTAATAACAGCACAAGTTCCAGAGTATTTTATAAATAGCTTGACGGCAGTTGGAATAGATTTTAGGGGATAATTTATGAAGTATGTTAAGGGTATAATCGGCTTACTTTTTGCATTGGTAATATTTGTTGCTATTGGCGGGTATGTTTTTTTTGCAACATTTGATTTTAATAAATACAAGCCTCAAATTGAACAGTTAGTTAGCAAGAGT
>CAYJKS010000068.1:1142-5328 GCA_964370705.1 uncultured Azospirillaceae bacterium | reverse complement strand
GACCATTGTAATAAAAGATGTTAGTTTGGCTAATCCCGATTGGGCAAAAAATCCAAATATGATAGATATATCGTCTGCAGAAGTTGAGGTTTTGTTAAAGCCTTTGTGGCAAAGCAAAGAATTGGTTATTAGCAAAGTAGTTATAACTAGCCCTAAAATATATCTTGAAGTTGCAAAAAATGGCAAAACAAGCTGGGATTTTTCTTTGCCTGCACCTTTGCAAAAACACACAAAACAAACCAACCCTGTTTTTGACTTTTTGCTCCCAAGTGCAATGGCAAATGAGCCCGACTTGGTCTCTCAAAAAAACACATTTATTGACCAGATAATACAAACATTGCTAAATTTTAAGGCAAACTCTGTAGTCATAGAAAATGGCAGTGTTAATTATATTGATTATGCCAACGCCAAAGACTTCTCTATTGACATAAATGTTCTAAAAGCAAGCATCTCTGGGCTATATAATCCAGTAAGTCTATCTTGGGATATTGACTATCAAAATATTAATATAGCAGGTGACGGTGGTTTTAGCTCTATTAACTCGATTTTTGACAATACCAAGCCACTATCTGCAAACGCAAACATAAATGCATTTGGCACAAAAAATAAGATTACGGCTTTGATTTTTGACTTGACTACATCTCCAAAAATAGATTTTGAGCTAAGTTCATCTAGTCCTTCTGGTAATTTTAATCTTCCTGCAATTGGCTTAAACGCAAGTGGCAAGTTTGACACCAAAATAATTGATATAAATATCAAAAAACTATCTTATGCAGACAATATCATTAGTGGCACTAGTAATATAGATTTGTCAAAAGAAGTGCCTCATATTAAGGCAGATTTGGCAAGTGACTTAATAGATTTGCAAAGTATAATGCCACCAAAACCAAAGGCAAAAAATGGTTTTTCTTTTGGTTTGTCAACAGCACATGCTAGCGAGCTTGTTCCAAATAAAGTGATTGATTATAGTTTGCTAAACTTGATTAATGGAGAGCTACAGACATCGATAAAAACATTGGTCATAAATCCCAATACAAGCCTAAAAAATTTGCAACTCAATACAAGTTTGAACAAAGGCAAGCTAAATATAAATAATTTAGATTTTGATTTTGGGCAAGGATTGGTTGCCATAAAAGCTATGGCAGAAGCAAAAGAACAACGCGTAAGTCTTAATCTAAATGGCAAAAACCTCTTGTTGCAAGATATTCTTAATGCCGCAGAAGTAGAGAAAAACAAGCATTTTTCGCTTGCGAGTGGAGGCAATACAGAGCTACAAATAAATCTAAGTGGACAAGGCAAAACCTATAGGGAACTGGTAGCAGGGCTAACTGGGCAAAGTATTGCTATTGTAGACAAGTCTAAAATAGAGAGCAAAGACTTAGAGGTGTTGAGTTCTAATATTATTACCCAAATTGCCGAAGTCTTAAAAGTAGACCTTGCGAGCCATAAAAATATTAATCTAAACTGTGCCGTTATTAGGGGCGATTTTAATAATGGAATTATAAAATTTCCGCAAGGTGTTGCAATTGATTCTAATGAGCTAAATATTGTTAGTAGTGGTAACTTGAACCTAAAAAACGACAAAATAGATTTGAGCTTAAATGCTTACAAAAAATCTTTGTCCGATGTTGGTATAGTGCAAGCCTTGAGTAATCTAATACAAATTAAGGGTAGCATACAATCTCCATCTTTAACGGTTGACACCAAAGGTGCCATAAAAACTGTAGCTGGAGCACTATTGGGAGGGCCGATTGGTGTTGGTGCTCAAATGATTTTAGATAAAGACACAGCTCCTTGCTATACGGCATTGCAAGGAACTTCATATAAAAACAAATATTCTAAGCCCAAAGGAGCAACCTCATCAGCGCAAGGGGTTTATAAAGGAGCAACAAAAGTAGTTGATACAGGCGTTGGTGCATTACAAAATACAAGCACAAAAACCATAAAGCAAACCGGAAAAGAAATAGAAAAAAAAGTTAGAGATATTAGAGATCAACTAAAAATAATGTTTAAATAATATTTTATAAATCATAAGGAAATTAGTATGGATAAAAAGTTACAACAAATATTAGAAGACGTGGCAAAAAACAAAAACGAAGTTATAGAAAAGCTTTTATTTTGTTATGCTGGAGTAACAATGATAAAAAAAGTAAAAGACGAGAAGTTATTTGGGCACCAATTCTTCGTCTGGTTGGTGGAGAAATAACTAGCATAGACATAGAAAAGCCAAGTGATAATGAGTTTAGAGTAAAGTTTAAGATTTATCTTGAGGGCTTTTCTGACAAAGAGCTAGCAGCTTTTTGTTATGTGGCAATTATGACTAACTCAGTAATTTTGGCAACAGCATTTGTAAAAAGAAAAATAAATGCTAAAGAAACTTTTGTTGCCCTTTCTTTGGCAAATGATAGTTGGCAAGAAGAAAACAACCCAGAGCAACAAAAAATATTAGAGCAACTAATAATGATAGAAGAGATACTAAATAAATGACAAAAGAAGTTTATCTAAAAATTTATGGACGCGTGCAAGCTGTTGGATATAGAAAATGGGCAAAAAAAACTGCTGATAAAATAGGCAGTTTATCTGGTTGGGTAAAAAACATAGAAGATAAAAGCGTTGAGATTTTTTTGCAAGGAGAGGAAGATAACATAGATAAGATGATTATTTCTTGTCATCAAGGGAGCCTGTTTTGTCGAGTAGATAAGTTAGAGATAATCACTAATTTTAGCAAAGATTTGCTGTTGCAAATAAAAGAAGGCAAATTTTATATTGCATAAAATAGCCACCTAGTTGTAGGTGGCTAAGATTATAAGATAAAATAGATGAGTAGTTACTATTCTTGGCAAATAGTGCAAAACTCGTCTTTTTTTCTATCTATCATCTGTTGTTTTTCTGCCGATAAGCTAGCTCTTTTTCTGGCGATGCAATATGCAGGTAGCAATGTTTTTATTTTTTCTTTATCCATACCAAAAGCACTTGCAGGAATACGGATTTTTTTGCCTTGTCCAGCAGAAACTTTTTCGCTTATTGTGCCTTTTTGCGCATCAACAAACTCAGCTAGTTTTATTGATATATTTTCTAAAGAATTAGGGACTAAGAATTCAATTTCTTCATTAGATTCAATAAAGTTTCTAACTTCAAAAATCATATCATCACCTTCCCACTCAATGATGCTTCCTGCAAATAGCCATTCGCCTAATGTGTGAGTATATTCATAATTTTGAGCTAAGTTTGTTGGTGTGCCATCATAAAAACCTAAGCAAAAACCACGATTTTGCAAAGTGTATAATTCTTGCATATATTTATCTGCCGACCAGTTGCTTTTATCTTTGCGGTAATCATCAATTGCTTGGCGGTAGCTTCTAGCCGTTATTGCTGCATAATATTCGGTTTTGTTGCGACCTTCTATTTTAAGAGAATGTAATCCCAAGTCCAAAATTTTATCAAGTTTTGGCATCATGCACAAATCTTTTGAGTTCATTAAATATGTGCCAAATTCATCTTCAACAATTTCTAGTAGTTCATTAGGACGCATATCTTCTTCTAGCAAAAACTCAAAAGCATCTTTATTGCTATCATTGATTTCTAGTTCTTTGATGCTTCCGTCTTTTGCTCTTAGTTTTAGTTTGTAATTCCAGCGACAACAATGAGCGCATTTTCCTTGATTAGCACTTCTATTTGCCAAAAAGCTAGATATAAGGCATCTGCCAGAATGCGACATACACATTGCACCGTGAATAAAAATCTCTATCATCATCTCGGGGCATTTTTCTTTAATTTCTTTCATTTCTTCATAAGACACTTCTCTGCCCAATACGCAAAGCTTTGCTCCAAGATCTTGCCAAAACTTGACAGTTTGATAAGAAAGAATATTTGTTTGTGTAGACACAAATCTATTAAGCTCTGGTGCGTGTTCTTTAAGATACATAAACACGCCAGGGTCAGCAATAATTACGCCATCTGGCTTTAGTTCTTTAAGAGTTGCAACAAACTGTGGTAGTTTGTCTACATCTTTGTTATGAGTATATAGGTTAAGGGTCAAATACATTTTTTTGCCGTATTTGTGAGCAAACTCGATGCCTTCTTTGATGTCTTCTAATGAGAATTGTGATTGAGTTCTAAGGCACATATCTGGAGTGCCTGCAAAAACAGCGTCTGCTCCATATAAGATTGCAGTTTTGAGTTTGGT
>CAYJKS010000068.1:0-1132 GCA_964370705.1 uncultured Azospirillaceae bacterium | reverse complement strand
CTTAGAGCAAATAAGCACAAAAGTCAAAGAGTTATTTTGTCTCAATTTTTGTTGTATATATTGTCATTGTTCCAAGTGGGGGGTTGTCTACTAATATTTTTGCAATAAAGTGAGCTTTGGTTTTTTTGTCTTTCATAATCCAAAAATAAACAGGCTTATCTGAGGTCAACTCCCACAAAAAATCATCTCCTTGCTCTTCTAGTTTATCTATATACATTGAGCATTTAGCAGAAGCCCCAAAAAATGGAGAATGTTCATTTTTCTTTATTTCTTCGTTACCTTCATCTTTGAATATAACGTCAAATCTTCTTTTGCCATCAAATATTTGATGAGTTGCATCACAAAAATTTAGTTCATTATAGCTCTTTATCATTTTTGCAAATACTGTTTGCAAATCTGTTGTATCTTTTTGATTTTGAGCATCTATGTTTTTTCTTTTTTCTTTTTTGTTGCGAGTGCTAATACTATATAGTGGCAAGCCAGCCTCATTATAAATAGTTTCTTTTGTGCGTTTGTTATATCTTGATTGTGAGCTATATTTATATGTGCTTGTTTGTAAGTTGTCGCCAAAAACTTTGCCTGTTGTTGCATATTTTGCCTCAAAAGGATATAAGGCATTAAAAGTCCCGTTTGTTCTAACAGTTGAGCTCACACTATAATTTGTGTTAGAAAGATTATATTCGAACTCTGCTGTGCTTCCATTAAAAATTCCTATCCATGCCGAAAAATAATGTTTTACGCCAAGAGCATTAGCCTTAATTGGCAAAATCATAAATATTGCAATTAGCAAAAATTTTTTCATTTATTTTATAGCTTTCTTAAATATTATATTATAGATTATAACAAAAGTCTTTTATAGGGAAAATAATAAAATGTCAAAGAAAGTTTTGGTTCTTAAAGGAGGTTTTTCTTCTGAAAGAGAAGTTAGTTTGATTACAGGCAGTGGTGCTAGCAAAGCCTTGCAAGAGTTGGGCTATGAGGTTTTGGAACATGATTTAACAAATGTTTATGATTTTTTATCACTTTTAGAAACCCAAAAACCCGACGTGGTTTTTAATGCTTTGCATGGCAATTGGGGAGAAGATGGTCAGATACAAGGTTTTTTGGATTTTTTGCAAATTCCATATACTCA
>CAYJKS010000067.1:5615-6165 GCA_964370705.1 uncultured Azospirillaceae bacterium | reverse complement strand
CAACTTTACACCAGTAGTTAGAGAAGATTATCGAGTAGGTGTGCCTGAAGAGTGCAAGTATCAAGAAATTTTTAATAGTGATGACACAAACTATTGGGGTAGTGGCGTAAAAAATAATAATGATAGATATGCCCAAAAACAAGACTGGAACGGCAAGCCTTATTCTATACAGCTAACTTTGCCACCACTTTCTACTATTGTAATTAAGCCTATTAGATAATATGGTTTTTAGGAGGGCAATATATGACAAAAACTCATAAAGGAAGTCCTTATCCATTAGGTTCTACTTATGACGGCAATGGGGTTAATTTTGCGTTGTTTTCTGCCCATGCTACAAAGGTTGAATTGTGCTTGTTTGATGAATACGGCATAGAAGAAAAAGCCCGATTTGAAATATTAGAAAACAATCAAAACATATGGCATATATATATTCCCAATATTAAGGTTGGTCAAATATATGGATACCGCGTATATGGTCCATATTTGCCAGAGCAGCGGCATCGTTTTAATCACCACAAACTTCTTATTGATCCTTATGCCAAGAAGCTAA
>CAYJKS010000067.1:4374-5605 GCA_964370705.1 uncultured Azospirillaceae bacterium | reverse complement strand
CTAACAGGTAAGGTTATTTGGCACAAGGCTATATTTGGTTACGACATAGATAGTCCAGACAAAGATTTATCTTTTAGCGAACTCGACAGCGCACCTTATGTTCCTAAATCTGTTGTTGTTGATGAGAATAGCTTTGATTGGGGACAAGACAAAAAGCCAAATACAGATTTTTCTAAAACTATTATTTATGAAACGCATGTCAAAGGCTATACAAAATTACACCCCAAAATCGCAGATTCTCATCGTGGAACTTTTATGGGCATGGCTTCTTCTTCAATCACAAACTATCTAAAATGGCTAGGGGTTACTGCAGTTGAGCTTTTGCCTGTTCATGCTTTTTTTGGCAATAGGCACAAAGAAGGTGTCAAAGATAACTACTGGGGGTATGAAACCTATAATTTCTTTGCTCCAGAGCAGTCATATTTGGCAGATGACAACATAGACGAGTTCAAAAAAATGGTAAAATCTATGCACAGAAACGGCATAGAAGTAATTTTAGATGTTGTATATAATCATACAGGCGAGGGTAATCAGTTAGGGCCCACTATTAGCTTTAGAGGAATAGACAATGCCTCTTATTATGTTTTAAGCACCAAAGACAAAAGATATTATTACGACAGCACAGGCACAGGATCATCTTTTAATATCGGTAATCATTATGTTAATAGGCTAGTTTTGGATTCTTTGCGTTATTGGGCAAATGTTATGAGAGTTGACGGCTTTAGATTTGATTTGGCAACAACACTTTCAAGAAACGGTGCAGATTATGTTAAAAACTCTACCTTTTTAGCATCTATTCAGCAAGATCCAAGTTTGCAAAATATAAAACTAATTGCCGAGCCCTGGGACTTAGGATACGCAGGATATCAACTTGGTTCTTTTCCAACAGGTTGGTCTGAGTGGAATGACAAGTATCGAGATGTTTTTCGTCGTCTATGGAAGGGAGACGAAGGGCAAGTCGCTGAAGCAGGATACCGTATAACAGGATCTAGTGATTTGTTTAATCATAACAACCGTAACATTAGCTCTAGCATAAACTTTATAACTGCTCATGACGGGTTTACCTTGTATGATTTGGTTAGTTATAATAACAAAAAAAATACTGCCAATGAAGAAAATAATAAAGACGGAACAGACTCTAACTGGAGTTGGAACTCTGGCGGAGAGGGCGAGGTAGATAATGAAGATACCTTGCAAAATAGACTATATCGAGTAAAAGCAATGATGGCAA
>CAYJKS010000067.1:0-4323 GCA_964370705.1 uncultured Azospirillaceae bacterium | reverse complement strand
TGTCTTTTGGCACACCGATGATACTTGCTGGAGATGAGTTTTTGCGTAGTCAAAAAGGCAATAATAATGCTTATTGTCAAGATAACATAATATCGTGGCTCGCTTGGGAAGCAATAGATAAAACAGAAAGAAGTTTTGCTCGCTACATAAAAAAGCTTATTTCTTTGCGCAAGAAGCTAAAAATATTTAATCGCAATAAGTTTTTTGATGCTAGTGAGCTAATGTGGTATGATGAGTTTGCTCAAATTCTAAGTAAAGAAGAGTGGCTAAATTTTCATCGCAAACATTTTTTGGCTTATACTAAAGACAAAAATAGATATGTTTGTTGTATTGCAAATGCAAATTCATTTAATATTGATTGGAAGCTACCATCTTTTGAAGATGACTATAACTGGAAGTTGCACCTTGATAGTTCAGATAGTTTTTCTAAGCCCAAAGTAATGAAGTCTGGAGATATAATAAATGTTCCAGCATGGAGTTTATTGTTGTTAGAAGCAAGAAAAAAGAGCAACCCGTAAAGGTTGCTCTTTTTTCTTATTTTTATTTTACACTATTGACATATGCTACATCAGCAAACATCCATAGCATATATGCGCCGACAACAACTCCGTTTACATCTGGATGAATGTTGTTTTCAAGAATCAAAAAGGCTATAAACGTGCAAGTAAATAAAAAATCAAGAATTTTGGATGTGCTTAATTTTTTATTTATATTTTCTTTTTGTTCATTTTGCCAATTTGTTGAAATTGTAAGATTTCTTTTTATCCTTATTTGGTATTTTGTTTTGTAGCATTTGTTGTTACAAATTCTTCGCCTTAAAGGCTTACAAATAACTGATAAAATTATTAGAAAGAACACAATAGCAAAGCTTAGAGCAATATTATTGTTATTTTTTGCAATCATTGCATTGTTTGCAATCATTGCGAATATTACAGTAATTTCTAATAGAATAAAAAAAGTGACTAATGCTTTTTGTTTGTTTGTCATAGGCAAATAATTTTGAGATTAATAATAAATAAAGGTAGCAGGGATAAACCGCTACCTTTGTAATTTTTGAAATAAAGTTTCTAACAACGAATTTCCTAAGTGATTGGGAAATTCTCTAAGATGTTAGCTTCACCATGTGGAACATCCTCAAATTTATTTTCAATGATTGTTTTTTGCTCAATGATTGTTTGAGGTGTTTCTTGAGTTTGGTTTAGATTTTTCTCTTTCATTTTTAAAAATGTTAAAGTTAATAATAAATATAATGTGTAACCTGAGTTATCAGACTAACAAAATTTTATACAAAAATCAAGAAAAAATAACCAAAAATATAAAAATTTTATTCTTGCCTATAAGCGTTTGCCTCATAACAGCCCAAAATTTGAATATTATCTGAATAATTTTTTAGTTCAGCAAAGGCTTGTGAGGTTGCTTCTTGATTATAGTTTGCTTCAATTTCTACATAAAACTGCACAGAAACAAACTTGCCCTCTAAAACATAGCTCTCAATTTTTGTCATATTTATTCCTCTTTTTGCAAAGCATCCAAGAGCATTATACAAAGACGCAGGCAAGTTTTTGCTCACAAAAATAAAAGATGTAATATAGTTTTTTTTATCATTATTTGCAGGTGTTTCTTTGTTTGCCATAATCAAGAATCTTGTAGCATTGTTATGAGCATTTTCTATATTTGGTGCCAATACTTTTAGCCCATATATTTCTCCTGCCAGTTCTGATGCAATTGCAGCTTTTTTGGGGTTGTTTTCTTCAATAACACTTAGGCAAGATTTTGCAGTATCTATTCCAATTAAGGGCAAAATATTGTGTTCTTTTAAGAATATAGATGATTGAGCAAGAGCCTGAGGGTGAGAAGTTGCCAAAGTAATGTCATTTAGTTTGGCATTTTTTAGCCCCAACAATTGGTGCCTAATTCTCAAAAAATATTCTCCAACAATAAATAATCCAGATTTAGGTAACAAAAAATGCACGTCAGAAACTCTTCCTGCATTAGAGTTTTCAACAGGAATAACTGCAAAATCTGCTTGGCAAAATTTTACCATTTGCATTGCAATTTCAAAGCTATCGCAGGCAATATATTCTGCGTTTGGATATAGCTTCATGCAAGCAATGTGCGAGTATGCTCCCTCAACTCCCTGAAAGCTAATTTTTAGTTTGCTCATTTCTACCTCAATATTTTATTGTTTTGTTTATAATATATGTATGAGTTATTATTGTAAAGATTATTGCATAAAAGAATTGCCTTTTATAGCTCAATTGCATATAATAATTTGTAATAAAAAAATAGAGGACTTGTATAATGAAAAAACATCAAGATTATGTAGATTCTATTGTTCAAGATTTGTTGGGCAATCGTTGGAAAATAGTTATTATTGAACAACTTATGGACGGCACCAAACGCTTTGGTGAACTAAAATCTCAACTTGAAGGCATTACTCAAAAGGTTCTAGCAAATAACCTAAAGTATCTTGAAGAAAAGGGATTGCTCATTAGGGAAGTTTATGCCCAAATTCCTCCAAGAGTTGACTATAGCTTAACTGCAATAGGAGAAAGCCTCAAACCTCTAATTGATTCTATATCTGAGTGGAGCTTAGATTACGCTAACAAAATAAAGTCTAACTTATAAAAAAACGCCTAATAATAGGCGTTTTTTTTGACACTATGCGTAATAACTATCTAAATTTGGGAGATCTAGAGTTTTGAGAAAAAGCTGTGTCATAGCTTTTTGAGTTTTTATTAAACTTTGAGCGCGATTTTTTCTTTTTGTTTGGCTCAAATGGATTAAATGGATTATTGCTTGTCATTTTAGCTTTTGGCTTTTTGCCTTTTTTTCCTTCAACAACAATATTTGCTTTTACATTTTTTTGTTTTTTGCTTGTGCTTGTGAGAGGAGTTGCATTTATTGGATAATCTCCTTGTGGCAACATTGCTTTTTGACGAGCAGGAGGGTTCATTAGCTTATGAATTTCTTTCCACTTTGAGCTGTCTTTATCAGTAATTAGGTTGATTGCAGAGCCAGACATTCCAGCTCTAGCAGTTCTGCCAATTCGGTGAATATAATCTTCTGGGCATTGTGGCAAATCATAGTTAATAACATGCTCAATATGTGGAATATCGAGTCCTCTAGCAGCAATATCTGTTGCAACCAAAATTCTATTTTTTTGTTTTCTAAAATTTGCAATCACTCTTTCTCTTGCACTTTGGCGCAAGTCGCCGTGTATTGCTGAAGAAATTTGATTTTCATTTGTTAATTTTTTTGCTAAACGCTCTGCCGAAAATTTTGTTTTTACAAATATTAAAATAGAGCCGTTGCGGTTATTTAGCTCATTCATCAAATCGCCATATTTTTTTGCATCATTTGTTTTTACAATCTCTTGTTTGATATTGTCTGCAACTTCATTAGCATTGCCAATAGAGATTCTAACAGGATGCTTTAGGTATTTTTTTGACATTTGAATAATGTTTGCTGGCAAAGTTGCAGAAAACATTAGTGTTTGACGATATTTAGGCATATATTTCAAAATCTCATCAATTTGAATCCCAAAGCCCATGTCAAGCATTCTATCTGTTTCATCTAAGACCAAAAAATCTACATATTCAAGCTCTAGGCTTTTGTTACGAAGGTGATCGTTGATTCTTCCAGGTGTTCCAACAATGATTCTTGGTTGTCTGCGTAACTGTTGATGTTGTTTAGAAATATGTTCACCACCAATAAGTAGGGCTGTTTTTATAAACTTGTTTTTTCCAAGCATTTTGTTGATTGCTTCGAGCACTTGCTGTGCCAATTCTCTAGTTGGCAATAATATCAAAGCCATAGAAGAGTCATTTGACATAAGATGAGAAATCATCGGAATAGCAAAAGCGCCAGTTTTGCCCGTGCCAGTTTTTGCAGAGCCTAAAATATCATGTCCATTTAATGCAACAGGAATAGCCTGTTCTTGAATTGGGGTAGGGGTAATAAAGTTCATTTCTTTTAATGAGTTTGCAACAGATTTAGGCAAACCCAACTTATCAAAGCTTGTCATTTGATTTCTCTCTTTCATATTAAATTTATAAGCATCTATAAGCTACAAAGCCAATCTTTGTAGTAACTCTACACTAGAAATAAATATAATATAAGGAGAGCTAACAAGAATACTGAAATCGCAATATACATATAAAATATTAAATAGCAAGCATTTTTTTGTATAATAATTGACTTTTGGTCAAAAAACTGCTAATTTGATGATACATAATTATTATTATGATAAATCTTCTTGGGCCTTGGCAAGTTTTTGAAGATATGTTTATGCCAATTAATTTTTTGTATATGAAAAATTTA
>CAYJKS010000066.1:0-6242 GCA_964370705.1 uncultured Azospirillaceae bacterium | reverse complement strand
CTATAAACTTTTTTCTGCCCAAGAAGCGATCATTAAACCAGTTTTCAAAATCTGTTCCATATTTGCTATTGATAGTTCCGTTAGAAAATAGTGGAACATATTTTGCCATAACTCTATTTTCTGTTTTTGAGACATTGTTTTTATCAATACTCATCATAGGAATAAAAAGCATCACAAAAAATGACGCCAAAAAGACAATATCAATTCTTGAGTGATTATCTTTTATCTTAAAGTCATATAGGTAATGAGTTGCCTTAAAGCTTATCAAAAAGGCTATTGTAAGAACAATAATTAGCATTTTGCCATCAATTTGTCTTTTGGTTTTTATCTTTTTGTTTAAAGCAATTTCTATATATGGATCTATATTTGTTTTAATAATCTCAATTTGATTATTAGCAATTTTCATATTTTCTACATCAGGCAAAAAAACGCTCTTAAAGTCATCTATGGCAAATAGCTTGTCATTTAGCCTAAAGTTTTTTATGGTTGCGTTATTTGCCAAATTCTTAATGTCAATTCTAAAAATAACAATAGAGTCTAGATAAGATTTTAGTTTTATGTTTTTGTTTTGAGAAATATTTTGCTTAATTTCTTGGTGATTTTTATCTTCAAAAATATCTCTTCTGCCTTTTTTGAAGTCGCCTTTAACTACAATGTTTTGAGAGTTAGAAGATATATCAAAGCTAAGGTCAACGCCTTTTTTAACATACCAATAAGGCGACAACAAATATACTAAAAAAATTGTAGATATTATTGATATGATTATACTGTTTCTTTTCATATTTTTCTCATTTATTTAGATGGATTTTTTGACAAGTATTGTCGCAATAGTTCCTTAAAAAGGTAAGGTATTTTTTGCATATTTTCTGGGCTCTCAACATAAGATATGCGCATTTGAGTTCGTCCATCTGAGGCATTAGCGCCATAAAAGTCATCAATAGGAGCAACAAGAAGTGTATATTGTTTATCTAAGATGTTTACAACCCCTTCAGATGCACAGAAAGCAACAAAATCTTCTGCATTAAAAGAGCTGTCTACCATATTTTTAACATCAACAATAGAATATATTGAGGCTTGAGCCTTAGAAATAATAACTTGAGGCAATTCTTCCTTGAAGCCATTGACTAGAACCTCAGCAATTTTTTGATAATAATCTCTTTGGGTTTGATACCATGTTTGTAAGTTTTCTTTGCTCTCATGTGCTAACGCTCCAAAAACATATTGCCCAATAGTGTTGGCACAAAGGTTTGAGGTGTTTTCTGCTACACTTTTTTGATGAAACTCAAGATTGTCTGTAACAATGGCTCCAATTCTAAGTCCGCAAGCATTCCAAACTTTGGATGCGGTTTCTATGCTAATTCTGCGTCCTTCGATCCCTTCAACTTCTTTGTTAGTAATTCCCCAGATGCTCACAGCTTTTGATTTGTTATAATATATTTCGCGGTATGCCTCGTCACTTATAAACCATAGATCATATTTTGTGCATAAGCGAGCAAGACTTATCATTTGCTCTTGAGTAAACAATTGTCCAGTAGGGTTGTCATAAGCAATAGCAAGTAAGGCATTTGGTTTTTGTTGTTCTATTAGTTTTTCAATTTCTTTAATGTCTGGCAAAGAGAAATTTCCGTCATCTTGAAGTTGTCTTTTAATAGATATGGTCTTGCGTCCAACTCGAGATGCAAGAGCATTATAGTTAGTATATGCAGGATCAAGCATAAGCAAAGAATTGTCATTGCTGCCAGCCTTGCCACAAACACCCAAAATAATAATCTCCATAGCAGCAGAGCCGCCGTCAGTAATTTGAGAATATAGTTTAGATGTGTCAAAGCCACTAGAGGCAATAACGTTTAAAAAGGCGTTGTTTGCTTCATCACTTCCTTTGGTGGTTGTGTATTTTACAACTCCATTAGCAAAAGGGGAGTTGCTAGAGGTCAAGTTTTGCATTCTCTCAAACATTTTTGGGTGAGTAGGCAAAGACACATTGCCAATTGCAACGTTAATATCTATGGGTTTATTTGCTCTATTGGCAAATAATATTTGGGCAGATCTAATACTTGAAGGTTTTCTTGATAGAAAATGTTCTGATAATTTTGGCATATATTAACTCCATTATTGTTAACAAAAATTTATCAAAATCATTCATAAAGTCAAGTTTTTGTTGGATAAGCTTGTGATAAGTTAAAAATAAAAATATTGACAAAATTTTGGCAATATGCTATTGATGGATACAAATGAAATTATTATAAACTAAATTTATATATTATGTTAAAGATTAGAGAAAAAGAAGTAAAGCCAACATGGCTAAAAATTGTTGGTCTGCAATTTGCAGGAGTTAGCATCAATAACAAAAACACCGCAGGTTTTGCTGTGTTGATTTGTCCACTTGTTATACTCAGAAACTTGCTATTAGTGTTCGCTATTGCGTTTGTGTTAGCTGTTTTTTGGGGAATTTGGGCGTTATCAAGGATCATTATCGAGCATTTTGCTTGGTGGTGGTTATTTGTTTTAACGGGGATTATCGTCTCGTTTTTTGTCATCAAGCTAAAACTATGGCAAAAAATATCGATGATAAAAAAACCCAAGAACCCAAAGCCACTAATGGCAATAATTGCACTATTGTTGATTATTGCGGCATTTTTTTGCTTTAGAGGGGGTGAAGACAAAAATTATACCTCTCAAAAAGAGGTTATTTTTGAAAAAACCTTTGACAAGGTTGTGGTTGCGCGAGCTTATCTTGACAATGTTCAAGATAAGAGTAGCCAACTAAGAGCCTTAGTTGGGTTGAAGTTTATTGATGGCAAAAAAGCCTCCGACACCATCTTTGTAGGAAAAACCTACGATGAGGCAAAAAAAATTGTTGCAAAAGAATGGCAAAATATTGTCATGGATGAGGTCAACCCAGCGGTTGCGTTGTCTGAGCAACAACTTGCCGTTGTTACATTGGTAGCAATGAGAATGGGCAAGGCAGGCTTTTGTAGGTCAAACTTTTTGCTTTATGTCAATAACGGAGATTTTGACATGGCAGAAAAATGGCTTGTGCTTCAAAAAGCCGACGGCACTCAAAGACAAATGGGTGAAGAGGCTAGAAAGTATTTTTGGGTGTTGAGGTTGTTATGGAACCAGAATATACATATTGATAGTCTATTAGATTATCCAATATCGTCATATCTTTCTATTCCGGTAGAAGATATGTATTCTAACTATAACACCGTTTGGAATGAGTCTTTAGCAAACAAGCTAAAACAAGGCTCAAACCCAACTCCCAGACAGTCATTAGGACTGTAGTTAAAACGGTTATCCACTTGATTTTTCAAGTGGATATACCTTATTTATTATGAATTAATATTATATTATTATGAAAAAAGAAAAGTTTGATTCAACTGCCATTTTAGAACCAGAAATCATAATCGTAGATTCTATTGAGGTTAGAAAAGATGAGCTCTATATCTTAGAAAAAATGGAAAAGACCCAAAAAGTCTTAAAATTTATAGAAAGAGGTATAGATGTTTTGCGAACGCAACTAGTTCCGCAAAATCCTGCAGAAATGTGGTGGGAAAGACGAAGATTTATTAGATATTCTAAGTTTTTGCCCAAATATCAAGCTAAAGGTTTTAGACAACTTTTTGCCTGAAGTCTTGTATCAATTTGAAGTTCCTGTTGAGCATATGTATCGATTTGTTAATGATGGAGGGCTACCAAGTTCTTGGGTTGAGAAAAAAATGCAACCCTGTGCAAGTGCCCAGCAATATTCTAATTGGTGTAAAAAGGTCAATCAAGAGATAAAAGAGCTCGCTCCAGACGGCTTTTTCTTTAAGATTGAAGACATTACACCTAAAGATTTTCCTGGAATGGGCTACCCTCATTTTAAGACTTGTATTGCCAAGTCAATAGAAGGTATTACTTATAGAATAAAAAATTCTATGAGAGTCCAATCAGGTATTGATATTAATCTTTATCTTGGAGTTCCAATTATTGTAACTTTGATGAAGATTGAAGATTGCTTTAAGGACAGAAACGAAGTTCGATGCGTGATAGAAAAGCACAGAAGCCACGAAACAGGCAAAATAGAGTGGGGCATTAGTGCAATTATTCAATGTTCGATTCTTTGGCCACCTTCTTTTGGGCTAAAGTTCTTAAAAAGAGCAGAAAAGTTTTTAATCCAAGAAGTGTTGCCTCATATGGACAGGTTCGAGATTCAGTTTCCAGAAGGGGTTGCAATTGATTTAGTAGATTTGGAAGTTGCATCAAAAAAGTATCCATTAGGGGTTCGAGCAGTAGAAATTAATCCGCTTTGTGAGGAATTGCTAAATCCTTGTTATGCAATGAGTTGGAAATATGTTGGTTGTAGAAAATTTGTGTATAATCGCAAGTGTAATAGCAAACCACAATACAGAAAGCTCCATTACGACAAGCCAATTCTAATCGATGAAGGGTTTATTCCACTTTTTGAACGCAAAAAAAGGCTTTATAAAGAAGAAAATAGAAGACTTTTGTTCTTGCCATGGAAGAGAAGACTAATAGAAAAAGAGATGAACGAAGAGATGTCTCCTATTTTATTTAGAATTTTATTAAATGGAGTGCAAAAACTTGCAGCTAGACAACAAGCAAAAGCTCAGTCTAATAATAATCTTCCGCCAGCCGATGAGGCAGAGAAATTTACATCTGCAATGATAGAAATGGCAAAACTTGAGCAAGAGAGATTTTCTATAGAATATATAAAGAATTTGCAAGATTATTTTAATGCCACAGGAAGAGGGGATATGGATTATCCGCAAACTCCAGTTGGATTAGAAGACGCAATCAAAATTATGATTGCTCATGAGGCTCAAGAGAGGCAAAAGAAGTAAAAAAACTCTAAAAATAAAAAATGCTTTAGGTTAGTCCTAAAGCATTTTTTTTAACAAAAAAATTGATACTCCGTCCTCACAACTTTATTTACATATAGCCCTTAAGGAATGAGATATTCAATCTATTGCTGAAAATGTTGGTAGAAAGGGGCTGCATAAAAGAAATAAAATAGCAAGAGATTTGTTAATACAAATCAAATCATTAGACTGTTAGTCTTCATTAGCTTCTATATATAGTGTAAAATATGCATCTTTCATATTAAACCTTATTTTATAACCATAGGTTTCTTTTGAAAAAATAGAATATTTATGAATTTGAGTTATAGAAGTATCAAAAGAGTGACAATAAAGTCTAAATAACCTACAAACCTTTAGCCTAAGAGTTTTCCGCCAATAGCTAAAGAGCTTGGGGATAGGTCTTCTAATGCTATGTTGATGTTTTTTAGCTCAATATTTTCAAAACGAGAATAAAAAAATTCAGTTAGCAATTTGCTTATAGATTCTTTGTTAGCAAAACCAACAGATGCCAAATTTGCCCAAACGCCTTTTTCTTTGGCACTTCCGCCAAAAGACATATTGCTCATATAATCAAGGCTAACGATCACGTATTCTATTGGTTTGTTAAGTTCGCTAGCAATTAGCTCGCCAGCTCTTTCTACAAATTCTTGCGCATTCTTATCTTTTAAGTCAGCGTTAGAATAAACTTTCAAAAAAGGCATATTGTTCTCCTATTTATCTATGTTACTCAAATAATTAAAGTCTTTTATCCATAAACTTATATCAGTTGGAATCCCGTGTCCAGTTTCCATAGTTATCATAGCGTCTTTGGCAATATATTTATCAAAATATTCTTTTATGTTATAATTGCCTTCGCCAAAGTGTTTGTGCTCATCATCAACACCAGCAATATTGCCATCGCATAAATGATAAACTCTAGGCTTTAGCTCACTAAAGCCTTTTAGTTGCTCATTAACATCTAGTTTTAGATAATTTGCAGCACAAATTGCATGAGAAAAGTCAAAGCAAAAACCACATCCAGTTTCTTGCATAATATATTTTATTTCTTCTGGGGTATTGCCGTGCATAACATCAGGAGTGTCATTGGCATCGCAAGGCAAGTTTTCTACCACAATACGATTATTGTCAAATAGCTTAAATTGACGAACTGTTTCGTGCAAATTTTTAACATCGCGACCACAACCTGCATGCACAATAATTGCCTTTGAGTCTAGCTCGTTTGCCAAATAAAAAGACTTTTCTAGTTTTTCTAGATTAGAACGTTCCAGCTCTTTATTGCCAGTATCAAATCCCATAGAGTTATGAGGAGCATGGATAATAACATCTAGTCCCTTAAATCTATTAATATATTCTAACATATCTAGTTCTGGAGTAGAG
>CAYJKS010000065.1:0-6302 GCA_964370705.1 uncultured Azospirillaceae bacterium | reverse complement strand
CCAATAATGTTACCATCTAAATCAACTAAGGTTCCATCTTCTAGCATCTTACCAATAATATTGCCGTCAAAATCAACAACGTTTCCGTTCTCGTCAATATAGCCAATAACATTACCGTCTTTGTCATAGGCTAAACGTCTTGCTGCCTCTCCAGCTTTGCCAATAACGTTACCTTCTAGATCAACTAAGGTTCCATCTTCTAACATCTTGCCAATAATATTGCCTGCAAAATCGACGACATTTCCGTTCTCATCAATATAACCAATAACATTGCCGTCTTTGTCGTAGGCTAACCTGCGTCCATCTACACCTACTCTGCCAATAACCTCGCCCTTACCATTTACGAGTGTGCCGTCAGCATGAAGTTGTCCAATTTTTTTGCCTTCTGAGTTAATAACATTGCCGTCACTGTCAATATAACCAATAACCTTGCCGTCTTTGTCATATGCAAGCAATGCTGTGCCTTCAGTGCCTAGAAGCTCGTCATTGAGATCAACAATACTTCCGTCTGGACGAACTCTACCAATAATATTGCCGTCAAAATCAACAACGTTTCCATTCTCATCAATATAACCAATAACGTTACCATCTTTGTCTCTAACCAAGCGTCTTCTTGCATCTGATTTTAGGGAGGTAGTCTCAGCTATTACGTTACCGTCTTTATCAACACGTCCTACAATATTACCGTCTTCGTCAACGACTGTGCCGTCTGGCATAACCACTCCCAAGATGTTGCCGTCTGCATCAACTGCCACACGTCCAGATTTGGTCACATAGCCAATAACATTACCATTTGCATCTACAACTTCGCCGTTTTCGTTCAATCTACCAATAATGTTTCCGTCTAAGTCAACGACTGTGCCGTCTGGCATAACTCTACCAATAATATTACCATATTCGTCATAAACATAACCCATATCAACGGCTTTACCAATAACATTGCCGTCTAAGTCAACAACTGTGCCGTCCGGAAGCATTCTGCCGATTACATTTCCTTCTAAGTCAACAACTGTGCCGTCTGGGTTTACATATCCAATAACATTGCCGTTTGCATCATACACAAGTTTGCGATTATTCGCCACGCCAAAGATATTGCCATCTTCATCTACGGCTAAGCCGTTTTCATTTAATCTTCCGATAAGCGTATTACCGTCATATATATTGCCATTTTCATCAGCATAGCCAATAACATTACCGTCTGGTCCGACTATAACTTGCAACTTCTTAGTATCTATTGCACCTTGTGCTGGAACGGCATCGCAATAATTGCACTCATCCAAAGTAATAGCCTTGCCATAAACAGGGACTTTTGCAGCCTTTGCATTATCTTGACTAATATTAGACTCATGCCATGTTACAATAAAGTTGTTTTGTACATTACCTGCATACTGAGGAACCCACTGCATAGTAACATCACAAGTTTCTTTGCCGCGCAAAGTTAAGCCACTACAGCCATCATTAAACTCAAAATTCTCAAAAGGAAGCTCTGCCAATTGAACAGTTAATACTTTAATTGTTGACTTGCCATTTGTGCCAATAGTCAAAACATTTTTGGCATCGGTGCCCAAAACTATTTGTCCCATATCAATTGGGTTTGGTGTTGTTGTAATGGGCGGTTCTTGGCTAGAATCTATTGTGCTAAACTCTAATCCAGATTCTAATGGCCCTTGTTCCCCAACCCCTAAAGCATCATCATTATTTGTAAATACTGGTTCCACATATTCTTCGTATTCTTCTTCGCTTGAGAATAACAAAGTTAAACCCAAGATAAAAACTACAAACGAAGTTATACCAACCGCAAGAATCACGCGGTTGGTTTTTTTGATATAACTCTCTGAATGTGTTAAAATTTCTTTACTCATTGTGTCCTAACTACGCTACAAAATACGCCATTTCTTCCTAATTTGCTACATATACTATCGCCCTCGTCAAGAGTTTCTACTGGCCCAACCCTTAGATGGAACAATTCCTTGCCTTGACCATCTGCAGGCGCGTCAACAGAGAAGAATGGAGTATAGTTACCTAATATTTTTGAATATTTTTTAGAAAGATTATCCCATAAAACTTCCAAATTATCAACATCATCATCTGTTCCTAACTCTATGGAGATATTTGCTCCAGAAGTATCAGAAAAACCAGATCCATAACGATATTGATCAGCTAAATTGTTTGCAGAGTCACTAGAAGTTTGCATATTTGGCATTCTGTGCATATTAGATGTGTCTAAACCATTCATATTTGCACCACCAGCGCCATAAGCACCTCCCATAGCACCACCAAACTGACCTGCACCAGCGCCATAAGCACCCCCTGTAGAAGCCCCTCTGCCACCAGCTGGCAACGCAGGAGAAACATCCCACTCTTGCGAAGAAACATCATCTGCATAAGAAAGATCATCTAAACCAACATCATCAGACTTGCGAAGCTTTAGACAAACAATCCTTTTGCCATTACGCATTACCATATCGCCAATTGCCTCAACAATTATCAAACGATTATTTGGTCCCTTTGTTCTAAAACCAACAGGAACTTCCATACGCTCAACAATCAAAGTCACAATTGGACGTTGTGTCATATTAAGAGCTTTTGCTCCCAAATCAATATACGTAAATATGTCATCACGCCAAACTCTTTCTGGTGCAATAACAACATCGTCTGGGTTAGGAACATATACCTCAATATCAAAACGGAACTTAGAAACATCTAGTGGTATATTTTGTATCCAATCTTGTCTTTGATTTCTTTTGGTATAAGTAGAATCAACAGACTTACCAGACTTTCCCACATAGTTAGAGCCTCCGCTTGCTCTTCCAGAGCCACCAACTCCACCAAAGCCTGAGCCACCGTCTATAACATCAATATCAACAATTGCATTAGTCAAACGCTCTGTGTTCACGCCCTCACTACGCACATAAAACACATATCTATTACCAGAACGACCAAAGACAATAATGTTACTATCAACACCAACATTAGAGCCCTGTCTTGGGTATAAAAGCAGTGTGTTTGGACCAGAAATCTGCCCGTCGAAAGTCGCATTATCACCAATATAAATATCTTCTATCAATTCCCATTCTGGAAAGTTTAGCAAGGTTATCATCCCTTCTCTCAAACGAAGAGGCAAAACCAAATCTGGTGACCAATAGTATTTAGAATAAGCAGGCTTTGATTGCCCTTCTCCCAAATTTTGCAATGGGTCAAGCCAAGCACTTTGCATCATACCTAAAGAGTTAAAACCAGCATAACCCATATCCATATGCTGATACTGACCTTGTGATTGCTCAGCATTTTGGTCCATACTATTGATTGTTGCCTGAGAATATGCTTTTGTCGCAAATAATAGACTTAAACAACTTAATATACTTATTTTTATATATCTTGATAGCATTATACATTCACCTTACTTAACTTTGTTAAAGGTTAGAGAATAATTGACTACGGTAAAGCCAACAGGATTCTTCAACCTTTCTTTATATTTAACTCTTTTGTTGATATACTGAACTTTAAGACTAGCCGTCCAGTAGTTTATTGTTGGAGTTCTAGAATCAGGATACATATCCCTTGTCTCATACTCAACTTGCCAAATACCAGAACCAAGCTCATTAACCGTCATAATACGAACATCTCGTATCATTCTTTTGGTTCTAATAAGCTCAATCGCTCGATTGGCCGTATTTTTTATAAAATCTTGATAAACCGCAGGAGATGACATTTCTTGCAGCATTCCACCAGGCATCCACCTTGCCTCAACTTCTGGAATATCTCTATTAAACGAACTTCTAAGCAAAACATATTCTCTTACAAAAACCTCTGTGATGTCTTTTTCTTCAATAACACTAGTCGCAAAGGGCTGAATATTATATACTTGCTCTTCTTTGTCTTGAAATGTTAGCAAAAATGGCTCTACTCGGTGCAAAGGAATAACCTGAGAAACCGCCAGCAAAAGCACTATATTGCAGCACAAACTAATAGCAGTTATCATTGCAAAAGCCCTTGCTGTCCACAAATACCTTTTTTCTGCTACATTAGCAACAAATATATCTCTATTTGCCATATACGAATCGAAAGATTTGCCTGACAAAAGCTTTTGTTTTTTATTGCCGTCTGTTTCAATATGTTTTACCATGCGTTGTTTATCCCCACCTTAACAAACCTATATAGTTGCTACAAACCATTCTGGGATGTCTTGCTTTGTTTCTACTTCCAAGCAAGCACATGGCGACAATTTTAGCTCATCGGTAGCCTTACCAACTCCAACTGGTTCTGGCTCATAATAAGACCCAAAAAGACCGCAAGAAGAAAGAATTAGCGCCAATAAAGCCAAACATAGTTTTTTATACATTGTAATTTTCCTTTTTTTATAAAAATAAAGTTATAATAAAACTAACCTCTTTTTTCTTAAAAGTCTAACATTTTTTCATAAAACTATAACATCTTATATATTTATGCTGATTTTATATGATTTAATTAAAAGAAACTTCATCTTGATCGTATCTGGCAACAGTGAATCCTAGTGGATTTAATAGTCTTACCCCCATAAACTCTCTACCAGAAATAAAAAACGAAGTAATAGATGCTGTCCAATATCTAGATTTGAGCAACAAAGCTCCTGTTTGATTGCTACGCTCTTTTTCAGAAACCTGATAGGTCCTAAAATCAACCTTCCAAGTCTGGCTGTCTTTTCCGCCTTGTTTTTCTACCGACAATATCTCTACTTCTTGACTTATTTGATTGTTTATTATTTGTTGAAAACTCTTTTTGACCTCTTTGTCAAACTTGTCATAAACTTCTTGCGAGCTCAAATAATTAACCAAGCCACCCGGAAACCATCTAACCATCATCTCTCGCTCATCACTGATTATTGTGTTTCTGTATAAAACATATTGACGAATAAACGTTTCCATTAGCATTTCGCGAGCTGGCATATCAATAGCTATTGGTTCGGCTCTTACCATATTCTTAGATTCATCTTGATTAATTACCAAAAAGGGCTCAACCGTAACCGCCATAGACAACTTAAATAAGGCTAATGATGACAAGAAAAAAACAATCAAAGATGCCGTTGCCAAAACAATAAATAGTCTTGACAGCCACAAATAATAATTTCTTTTAGCGCTTTCTTCCTTATGTTCAAAACTATCTATAAATTGATATTCTTGACCGCCATTATCTGCAGAAGACAATAGCTTTGGAGATACTCCTTCTGGAAGCTCGTTATATTTTACCATTGCAAAACTTTCTTAATAAGCCAAACAAATTGGAACTTCATAATTATCTATCTCGTCCCTAAGAGCAGAATACCCCTCTTCTTCGGCTTTTTCAACAACTTTTTTATTTGCTTCTTCGGTAATAATGCTTTCTGCCAAGCTAGCACCAGCAGCAACACTTGTACTCATTGACACTAATTCTTTAGAATCTTGCTTTAGAGCATCTTTGGTATTAACTATTTTTCTTAGCCTCTCATCAACAACCGTATCGCCAACTGGAATAAAAGAAATCTCGTATTCAGCCTCTTCAATAATTTTATTTTTGTAGTCTTCAAGAGTTTGAACAACATACTCATATTCTTCATCATTGGACAAGTCTAAATCAGATGAAACTTCCAAACCAATGTTTTGCAAAATCTCTATTATTGACTGATTTGCCTCCTCGATATTAACAGCTAACTCTTCTTTTGTTTTGCGAATGGCTAACTCTTTGTCAACAAAGTGGATAAAATTGCCTACTTGGTTTTTTGTAAACATTGATTTGTCATAAACAATGTCTTTTAATTTATACTTTACATCTTCGCCGTCTTCGCCATCTTTTTCTTTTTGCTCCAAAGTAGCATAAACATCTGCTGGACGAGAATTTAGCTTTAGTGCCTTATTATATGATTGCAAGAAGACACCTAGCTCACTAGGATAAACCACTGGTGGAGCAACTTGCTTGTCTGCTACACCACTTTCTTTAGATGCAATATCTTGTATTGTATATATAATGCTAGTGTCACCGCCAAAACCAAGCACCCCGCCTGATCTGGTAATATGCGTATCCATTCTTATATCTATACATTCTGGCATATTGTCCAAAGATAAAGACGGAAACTTATCTAACGCATTGTCATCATTCATAAATGACAAGTCACTTATCAAATATTGTCCAGAATAACTAATATCTACTGAGTATCCATCAATTCTACATGGATACCTGCCGCCACGCATTAAGTATATGCCTTCACTAGTGCGAGCCGTTACATCAGCTTTTTCTGCATAAAGCTCGTTCCAAACCATATATTTTCCACCGCTCTCGCCATTAAATGT
>CAYJKS010000064.1:406-6309 GCA_964370705.1 uncultured Azospirillaceae bacterium | reverse complement strand
CAGCGATTAAGACGCATTCCGTCATCGATATCTTTTACTTTTATTAATTTTACACTCATTATTTTTGACCTTTGTTTTTTTCTTTACGGAGTTTATCAAAATACTCTATTCTTTTTTTTACTTCTCGCTCAAATCCGCGTTCTACAGGAACATATAATTTCTGCCTAGAGATTTCTTCTGGAAAATAATTTTGACCAGAAAAACCATCTTCTAAATCTTGATCATAAACATAACCATCATTGTATCCCAACTCTTTCATCAGCTTTGTTGGAGCGTTTAATATATGCTTAGGTGGCATTAGTGAGCCAGTTTTTTTTGCTAGTTCAAACGCCTTGTGCATTGCCTTATAAACTCCAGCAGATTTAGGAGCCGTTGCCAAATACACAGTTAGTTGCATAATTGCCAAGTTTGCTTCTGGTTGTCCAATTTTATCAAAAGTTTCCCAACAAGCTATTGCCTGAGTAACCGCATTAGGGTCTGCCATAGACACATCTTCGATTGCAAATCTGGTTAATCTTCTGAGCAAATATTTGGCGTCTTCACCAGCTGTTAGCATTCTTGCAACCCAATATAGTGCGGCATCAACATCAGATCCTCGTAAAGATTTGTGCACTGCAGAAATCAAGTTATAATGCCCGTCTCTGCCTTTGTCATAGACTGGAGCTCTAGAGCGAATAATTTTGATAATATTTTCTTTATCAAAAACCTCTTCAGATTGAGCATAATTAAAAATATTTTCTGCCAAGTTCAATATATATCTGCCATCACCATCTGCAACTTCTTTTATAAACTCTCTTGCCTTTTTATCTACGGGCAATTTTTTGCCAACTTCTTTTTCTGCTCTTTGGAGCAATGTTTCAAAGTCATCTATTGTTAGGCGGTTTAGCACAAAAACCTGACACCTTGATAGCAACGCAGAATTAACCTCAAAAGACGGGTTCTCTGTTGTTGCTCCCACCAAAATAACTGTTCCATTCTCGACATAAGGCAAAAAACCATCTTGTTGCATTTTGTTAAAACGATGTATCTCATCAACAAAAAGGAGCGTGCCTTTGCCTTGTAACGTTCTTCTGTCATGCGCATATTGAAAAACTTTTTTCAAATCTCCAACGCCAGAAAAAACAGCAGATATTTGTTCAAAATATAAGTTGGTGTTCTCTGCAATTAGGCGTGCTATGGTAGTTTTGCCACAACCTGGAGGCCCCCATAATATAAATGAGGTAATTTTTTGAGACTTTATCATTCTGCCTAATGGGGCATCATTGCCAACAATATGCTCTTGCCCAACAACATCTTGTAATGCTTGTGGTCTTAGCCTGTCGGCTAAAGGTCTTTTTATTTGATTTGAAAATAAAGTTTCTTCCATTTTATATTATCATCTTTGCTTTATATTTGCTTTTTGCACATTATTAAATCTATTTTTATGATTATTTAGCACACGTTTTTTTCTTTGCTCTATGGCTGTTCTCAGCTCTTCTTTGTTTATGCGATTTTGCTCTTTTATTTGCTCTAAAGAAACATTGTCAACTTTATTAGAGTATCCTTTGGCAATAGTTGCAGCTTTTTTGCCAACTTTTACTAACTTATCAACACTCATTCCATTAAACCCTGCATAATTCTTAACGCCCCAACTCTCTAAGTTTTTAAACAAGTCACTAAAGTCAAGCCCTCTAAACGCACCTTTTTTGAACTTTTTCTTAGGAGCTAAAATCTTTTTTAGTTCTTGTGGGGTTGGAAGCCTACCCAAAGCCTGAGCAATTTGGGCGGGACTAATAATGCACTCACTCAAATCTAGCTCAGATATATTTATGCCCGTAAAATCTACTCCCGTAAAATCTACTCCTCTTAGGTTGAGCCTAGACAAGTCGATGCGTGTTAAGTCTAGCATTGTTAGGTTAATTCTTGCCAAGTTTAGCTTATGTGGATAATAAAGCGCCAAATACTCGATTAGTGCTTGCAAATCTTCTAATGTAAGGCTGTCTATTTCTATATCGGTCAAGTTTACATTCTCAAAATAAACATCGGTTAAAACAACCTTGTTCATTATTGCACCCGTAAAGTTTGTGCCTATTAGCTGTGAGCCTGCAAAAATTGCTCCTGTTAAATCTGCTCCAGATAAATCTGTGTTAGTTAAGTTTGCTCCAGAAAAATCAACCCCTCTTAGGTTTGAGCCAGAAAAATTTACGCCAGACAAGTTTGCTACAGAAAAATTTGCATTTTCTAAATCTTCATTATTAAACTCACCATTTTCTAAGTTCTTGCCATTAAAGGTAATGTCTAAAACAGGCTCATCTTCATAATCCCATTCCTCAGAAGCATCATTTTCTATGTCATCATCGCTTTGCTCAAAATATTCTATATCTTCTTGCTCAAAATAAGAAGTGTCATTGGCTTCTATATTATCAATAATCGAAACCTCTTGAAAAATAACATCATCTTCATCATACTCATCTTCAAAAGATTCTTGATATTTTTTTTGATAGTCGTTTCTTTTTTGCTTTAAGGCTTCATATATTTGATTGTCCAAGGACTGTTCTTTTCTGACCTTGTCTCTTATCATTTTAAGATTTTCTATTTTTTCTTCATTAGAAGTCATTTTCTCACCCTTAACTTGCTCATATATATTATGCCTCAATAAATATTAGATTACAAATACTAAAATCAAAAATCATCTTCAATACCTTGCCCCATTATACTCAAAACAATTTCATAGTCAAACCCTGCTCTTATAAATGAACCCAAATCTTTTTGATAATTTGCTTTTTGGGATTCTTTATCTACTCTATATGGTCCAATTTTTTTCTTTTTGGCGTATTTTAAAGCCATTTCTTCTAAGTCATATTCTTGCTCAGACAAAATATCATCTATCAAATCTTGGCTTATACCTTTTTGCCCCATTTTGATTTTTATGTATTTTTCAGGCTTTCCGCTAAGTAGATAATTTTTTATCTTAAACTCGGCATAACGTTTGTCATTTAGGTATCCCAATCTCTCAAAATCGAGCAAAAGTTCTTCTATCCAACCAAAGCACTCTTCTTGAGATAAGTCAGGATTATGATATATGGAGTCTTTTGTTCGACGTTGAAGCACTTGTCGCAAGTTTGCAGAAGAAGAATCAAACCTTTTTAGATAATATAAGGCAATATTTTTTAGTCGTTGCTTTGTCATTTTTTTGACTTTTTGTGTTTTATAAGTATTTTTTTCAAGAATTTCGTTCATAACACTACCTATTTGCTTGATTTTTTCTCTAACTAGATATAGTAATATAAAATACAATAACTATATTAACAAGGACTGAATAATGAAAAAATTTCTATCTACATTTTTTGCTGTTGTTTTATTAAACGCTTGTGCAACAAAAAATGAACCTGTGCCTCAAAAGTTTGAAGAACCTCGCTTTATGGACAACCAAAAAATTGAGCTAAAAGTTAACAAAATCATCATAGAATCTGAATTTGTGCCAACTTTTACTCGCCCAAATGTTGAACATTTGTTCCCAATCTCTTTAGAAAAAACCGCAAAACTATGGGCTGAAGATAGACTAGAGGCTGTTGACTTTGCTTCTAACAAACAAGCTACATTCTTAATAAAAGATGCAAGCGTTACAGAAGAGCTCATTGTTTCTGACGATGTTTTTAAGAAAAATAGCATCAAATATCGTGCAAAATTGTCTGTTGTGCTAAAAATTAGTGACAAACACGACTTCTCTAGTGCAGAAACTTCTTTAGAAGCATGGAGAGAGTTGACTATTCCAGAAGATACATCAATCGAAGACAAAGAAATGTATTGGAAACGTATGGTAGATAAACTATTTGAAGAGTTTAATAAAAAAATGCAAATCAACACATATAAATACTTGAATATGTATGTTGATAGTAGCCAATATATTCATAATATGGAAAGTAGTGAAGAAGAAGTTACAGAAGTTGAAATGAGTGAAACTATTGCAGATTCTGCTCAAACAATTACAACAACAGAAACTACAAAAACTACAAGAACAACTGTTGAAGTTGAGTAACATATCATCTAATATAAAAACGAATCGGGAGCCTTAAGCTCCCGTTTTTTGTTACAAGAATTTGCTACAAATAAAAAATTAGTTAAGTATAATAGCGTTGTCTTGTGCCTGAAACTCTAAGACAGGGATTTGTATATTTTGTGCTTTAGAATCGCTACCTTTTATAATTTTGCAACTTCCATAAAAAACTGCATTAGAAGCCTGAATTGGAGCAGTTGAACTAAACTCAAAATATTCTCCAGGTTCTAGCTCTGGCATTTCGCCACTAAAACCTAGCGAATCGTCACAAAAGCTATTGCCATTGCTATCTGTAATATTCCAATTTTTGCCAAGTAGCGTAATTTTTTCGTCCGAGTTATTCTCGATACAAAAATAATAGCCCCACACAAACTCTTTGCCTTGATTGTTAATATAAGAATCTACAAGTTCACTGCCTGCAGTAATAACAATACTGTCTGTTTGTGTTACAATCATCTCTTGCTCATTTTGCATAGTCTTAACCTTTTGTTAATATCTTTCATCAAATTAAACCTAAGACATAAACTTAGCAAACAGAGTCATTAGTCTTCCACAAAGTTATGCACAAAAAAAAATGACACTCAATCTTGAGTGTCATTTTTTTGTTATATTAGCGGATTATTATTCTGCAACAGTGTTATCAATAGATAATATATCTAATAGAGCTTTAGTAGCGTCTGCAGGAGTAATATTTTTACAAATTGCATATTCATTTGCGAGCCTATCTAATGCTTGCTCATAGATTTGTCTTTCACTATAAGACTGTTCTGCCAAATTCTCACGGCGGTGCAAGTCTCTTACAACCTCTGCAATAGAAAGAGGAATCCCTGAATTTATTTTATTTTCATATTCTTGGGCACGTCTTGACCACATAATTTTTTTTACTTTTGCTTTGCCCTTTAGAACGTTTAGGGCTTCGTCCATTGTGGAGGTCTCTGAAATTTTGCGAAGACCAACTGTTTGCGCTTTTGACAAAGGAACACGAAGTGTCATTTTGTCTTTATCAAAGTTAACAACTATCAATTCTAATTCTGAGCCTGCTATTTTTTGTGTAGCAATATTTGCAACCTTGCCCACACCATGTGCAGGATAAACTACAAATTCACCAGAATTAAATGTGAGTTTAGATGTTATTTTATTATTCATTTTGTAATCCTAATTGTTAATACCATGCACCTAAAACATAAAGCATTTGGTGCCTATTTTGTTCAAACAAGAGTGACTATACCACATTTTTGGGTTTAAATCTAGCATAAATTTTAATCATAACTTTTGCTAAGTTTTTGGAAACAAATTTGTTTGACGCAAAGCCTCGCCCAAAACCATTGTAGCAGACACTGCAACATTTATGGAGCGAGCCATTGATGTCATTGGAATAATCAACCTTGCATCAACATTTTGATGCACTTGCTCTGGCACGCCTGCACTCTCTCTACCCAAAAGCAAAACATCATTTGGCAAAAACTCAAAGTCTGTATATGGCTTGCTTGACTTGGTTGTTAGCAAAACTATTCGACCATATTCTTTAGGATTTTTTTTTGCATAAGCCAAAAAATCTTCCCAAGAATTGTGCTTGCGATAAGTTACAAGCTCCAAATAATCCATACCATACCTTTTTAGGCTTCTTTCGTCAAAAACAAACCCGCAAGGCATAATAATATCTAGTTCCACACCCAAGCAGGCACCAAGCCTAAGCATAGTGCCTGTGTTTTGTGGCATATCTGGCTGAAAAAGTGCTAACCTCAATTTAGGCGCCCTTTTTTAGCTCAGCAGAAACTGTTGCATCAAAAGAAATCGAGCAGCCCTCAATATCTGCAACAACTCCCTCAACACATTCGGCTTTTGCACTAACAGCTAGAACCTGATC
>CAYJKS010000064.1:0-396 GCA_964370705.1 uncultured Azospirillaceae bacterium | reverse complement strand
CAAAACAAAACAATTCTATCTGAGATATTAAAATCTTTGTCTCTACGCAATGTTTGAATAAGTCTAACAAAATCTCTTGCCATACCCTCACGCTTTAGCTCATTTGTAACATTTGTATCCAAAGTCACAACGGCTTTATTATCGCCAAATGCAAGCCCTGCAACGTCTGACTTCATATTTAGCCTAACTTCAAACAAGTCTGAGCTCAAAGAAACACCTGCTATTAACAAACTACCGTCTTCTTTTAGTTCCCATTCGCCTTTTTTATATGCAGCCATTACTGCTCCCATATCTTTTCCAAGAGTTTTTCCAAGTAATGGAGTATATAAATAAAATGTTTTTCTAGCGTAGTTTGCAAGATTATTGTCTATTACAACGGTTTTAACATTAAGCTCA
>CAYJKS010000063.1:5845-6377 GCA_964370705.1 uncultured Azospirillaceae bacterium | reverse complement strand
CTAAAATATGGACATAAAAAGATATTATCAACTAAAATTTATAATTATGGATTTATCGAAAATGATTGAAAGACCATCATCAAAGGAATTCCGCTCTTTGATAAAAAGTTATGAGTGGAACATCATTAAACGCTCTTTGTCAACAGGGCTAGACCCCAATTGGCCAAACTTTATAAACAAGGTGCAAGAGCAACAAAGGAAAATAAGCAGAATAATGCGAGTGGTGTTTAATAATGGCAAACCGCACCAAAAAGCCGCATTGTTAAAAACTCTAAAAACCCAAAATTCTGAGAGCAATTATTTTGTCTACCCAGGAGTTAGGATTTTGTACTTTGATATAATCAAAAATAATCCATCAGCGATTAGAGATTTTATCAAGGATTGTGATCGTCCTTTGGACTTAATAGATGTCCAAGTAGAAAATCTTTGTCAAAAAGTCGGCAAAGAGATTTTGGAGGTTATGTTTGAAAAACCTCTCAAATATGGATTTGAGCGTGTTGTTAGTGACTTAGAGACTTTTGAGTTATATATC
>CAYJKS010000063.1:2292-5817 GCA_964370705.1 uncultured Azospirillaceae bacterium | reverse complement strand
ACAAAATATACATAAAAAAGTACCGAATTCCGCTTAAATACCGCATACTCAAAATGTTGGGGTATTTTAATTAAAAAAACAAAAACATGAAGGAAAGTTCAATCAAAAAGCTAGCAGACAAATTTGGGACAGATTCTTTTTATCTGTTTTTGAACAAATTTGAAAAAAGCCACCAAATTCAAGGTAGTTTTTCCTTGTTTTGGGGGTATTATGATGAGGTTAAGTGGCAAAGACACGTTGCAAAGCAGGTAATTTCCTTGCTTATTGTTAACCCCGCCAAAGAGGTAGAAATATTTAAGATTTTGCAAAAGACTAAAAAGTCTGCAGAATATAAGTATTGCAACTTCTGGTCAGTTCTTTTGGAATATGCCGTAGAGATAAGGAGCAAACCACTTGTTCAAAAAATCTATGAGATGCATAATTCTCCAGAAGAACTAGCTATTAGTTTTAGGGATTTTTATCGCAAAAACCTTTCGTGCTACTATCGACTAGAAATGGCGATAGTCCAAAATTCTAACCAACACAACTTTATGAAAGAAGTTGAGGTAATAAGGCTTTCTAAAGAAAGAAAGAGTTTTCTTAAAAAAGACTTTGAGAATTATGGAACTTTTGCCTTACTCGCACTAAATGAGTATTTGCTTCGATAATCTAAAGATTTTAACCCCCTTTCAAGTATTGTCTTGATTGGGGGTTAACTTTTGTGTTATATATATTCAAACACAAAATAAGGACAAGATTATGCAAAAAACAAGCTCAAAAGAATTGCAACAGATTTTAGGCAACAATCAAAATATTAAAAATACACATATAACAAATATTGTAACAGATAGTCGCCAAGCTCAAAAATCAGCAGTATTTATTGCCATAAAAGGCGAAAAGCTAGACGGGCACGACTTTGTTGAACAAGCAATAAAAAACGGAGCAGAACTTGTTATTGTAGAAAGACTAATCCCCAACATACCTCAAGATTTGCAAATTGTTGTAAAGAATACGCTCACTGCCTATGGTCAAATTGCAACGCATAATCGCAAACAATTTAATGGTGTTGTTATTGGACTAACAGGCAGTTCTGGCAAGACAACAAGCAAAGAGCAAATAAAAGATGTTTTGTCGCAATATGGCAAAGTTTATGCCAGTAGCGGCAATTTTAATAATCATATTGGCGTGCCATATACTTTGTGTAACTTGGATATGCAAGCAGATTATGCAATTATAGAAATGGGAATGAGCTCTAAAGGAGAGATTTTTAGATTAACTAATATGGTTAATCCAGATATTGCTATTGTTAATAATGTCTATCCAATGCATATAGAATTTTTTGAAAATTTTGAGGCAATTGCTCACGCTAAGGCAGAAATTTTTGACGGGCTAAAAAAAGAAGGAATCGCAATTATAAATGAAGACACAAATTTTGCTAATGTCTTAGAAGATAAAGCAAAATCAGTAGGAGCAAAGCTTATAAAATATGGCAAAAACAACCATTATGCTAAAGGCTTAAACTTGCTTGGTTGACGCTAAAGGTTGTAGAGGTTTTGAACTTGGATTTAGACAAAGCAGTTGCAAGGATTAATAGTTTTGAGCCTTTAGCAGGTAGGGGCAAAATTAGCAAAATATCTTTGCCTTTTGGTGGTGAATTTAGCTTAATTGATGATAGCTATTCTGGCCAGCCAGAGGCAATGAAGATTGCAATCAAAAATCTAGATTCCATGCCTTGCAAAGGTCGCAAAATCGCAGTTTTGGGCAAAATGGCAGAATTGGGAGGTTGCTCCAAAGATGAGCATATTGCCATAGGCAAACTCTTAGCAAAAAGCAAAATAGACATTGTAGTTGGCATAAAACCAGAGATGAAAGATATGCTTGCTCAGCTACCCCAAGACATTGAGCAACATTATTTTGCCAATATAGATAATTTGGATGATTTTTTATTAAATAAGCTGTTGCAAAATAATGATATTTTGCTTATAAAAGGAGCAAGATATTCTTCTGAGCTGTATAAGGTTGCACAAGAATTGTTACAAAGTTAGGAAAAAAGATATGAAATGCCCATTTTGTGGTTTTTTAGACACGCAAGTAAAAGACTCTCGCATAACAGATGACAATACTTGTATTAGAAGAAGACGAGAGTGCCCCGAGTGTGTTTCTCGTTTTACAACATTTGAACGTGTTCAGCTAAGAGAACTGATTGTGGTCAAAAAAAGCGGAGATAAAATTAGGTTTGACAGAGAAAAGCTTGTTCGTTCAATCCAACTAGCCGTTGGCAAAAGACCTGTAACATTAGATAGAATAGAAAAAGTTGTAAATTCTATTCAAAGAATGCTAGAAAGCTCTGGAGATGCAGAAATATCATCTGTAAAAATTGGTGAATTGGTAATGCAAGCTCTTGCAAATTTAGATAATGTGGCGTATATACGCTTTGCCTCAGTTTATCAAGATTTTGACAATACAAAAGATTTTGAAAGATTTGTGGCAAAGGTAGAAGAGTTGGCAAAAAATAAGGTTAAAAAAGGATAACGCAAATGGTTAAATTTGTTTCAAAAAAAATAAAGATGAAAACAGCTTCTCGTTTGGCTGCCGTGCAAGCTACATATATGATAGCTTATAGCCAACGTCCAGTAGAAGAGGTGATAAAAGATTTTGTTAATGGCAAAATTGGCAGATATGTTATAGATGAAAATGATGCAAGCGGACAAGAAGAGTTTTTGGAAGTTTCTTCAATAGATGTTCCTTATTTTGAAAACCTAGTAAAATCTGTTCATGCCAATAAAGAAGAACTAGAAAAATCTCTTAATTTGTTCTTGACATCTGGTTGGTCAGTAGGACGATTAGATGGCACAATGCAAGCCTTAATGCTTTGTGCAGCTTACGAGATTGCAAATACCTTAGATGTTGACGTTAATGTGATTATAAAAGAATATGTTGATTTGGCATATGCGTTTTTTAGCAAAAGCGAGCCAAAAATGGTTAATGCGGTTTTGGATCAAATATCCAAAGAGCTAAGAGCTGAGTAGCTAGCAAGAGGTTTTTGTTATGGCAAGATTAGAGCTTTGTGAGTATCCACACCCAATCCTAAAAGAAAAAGCGCAAAAGGTTAAAACCGTTGACGATAATTTGCGTTTGTTTTTAGATGATATGCTTGAGACAATGTATGCTGAGCAAGGCGTTGGCTTGGCTGCTCCACAAGTTGGTGTGTCTAAGCGAGTAGTTGTGATTGACGTTTCTGGCAAAGATGAGCCCGATGAGCCATATTTTATGATAAACCCAGAGATTATTTGGCATTCTAAAGAAGTTTTTTGTAACGAAGAAGGTTGTTTGTCTGTTCCAGATATGCGTGCCGATGTTGACAGATATGAGCAAGTTAGAGTTAGGTATCTTGATTATAATGGCAAAGAACAAGAGATTTTGGCTGAAGATTTTTTTAGCATTGCAATTCAACACGAGATAGATCATTTAGACGGGATTTTATATATTGACCGCATAAGCAGACTCAAGCGTCAAATGCTTTTGAAAAAATTGCAAAAAACAAGA
>CAYJKS010000063.1:0-2265 GCA_964370705.1 uncultured Azospirillaceae bacterium | reverse complement strand
TATACTAAAGAACCCAAAATATCTGGCAGAGGCAAAAAACAACAAAAATCACCTGTGCATATTTGGGCTAGTGAGCAAGGATATGAGGTTAGAACTCCTAAGACTTTGCGTTCATCTCAAGCACAAGAAGATTTTGCATCTCTTAAGGCCGATATTGCCGTAGTGGCTGCTTATGGGCTGATTTTGCCCAAAGAAATCTTGGAGGCGTATCCTTTGGGATGCATAAATATTCATGGCTCAATTTTGCCTCGTTGGCGAGGTGCTGCACCTGTTCAAAGGGCAATAGAGGCTGGCGATAAGATTAGCGGAATCACAATTATGAATATGGATGTTGGGCTAGATACAGGAGATATGCTCCTAAAGCAAGAGGTAGAGATAACTTCACAAACAACTGGAGGCGAGCTTTATGATAACTTGTCTGCATTAGGTGCTAAGCTAGTTGTTCAGGCCTTGCAAGAATGGAACAATATTATTCCGCAAAAGCAAGATGACAGCTTGGCTTGTTATGCAAATAAAATAGACAAGTCAGAGAGTTTGTTAGATTGTAATATGCTAGCGGCTGAGCTAGAAAGAAAAGTTAGAGCTTTTAACCCTTATCCCGCCATATATTTTGAGCACAACCAAGAAAGATTTAAGATCTTTGAAGTTGTTCTTGTAGAAGACGTCATAAAACAAGGACAAATAGTCCAAAAAGATAATAGGCTCTTAATTGGTTGCAAAGATAGAGGAATTGAAGTTATAAAAATTCAAAGGCAAGGCAAGGCAGTAATGAGGGTTGAGGAATTGCTAAAAGGCTATTCTTTTTTATAAAAAAGAAAGGAGCATTTCTGCTCCTTTTTTAGATGATTTTAGTAATCAAAAACATATCTTACAGCCAAAGAATATTCCATAAAGTGATCATAATTTTTAACCTTGTCTAATTCTACATGACGTGTAATAAACCTAAGAGATAAATTGTCATCAATATTGTAGCTAAATCCACCGCCAAACCTATATCCCTTGCCGTGGTCTCTTGTAGTCATGGCATCATACTCAGTTTTAACCGTATATATTCCCATACCTGCTGTTGCTAAAAGAGATACTTTTTCTTCACAGCCCAAAGGCAAATAAGCAACCATGTCTAGCCCATAGCCATAAAACGAAGAGTTTTTGATGCCAGAGCTTGAGCCGTGTTTATCTTCGTCAGAATATTGATAAAACATTTCGGTGCTAAAGTATTTGTTATATGTTGAGCCCAATATAATGCTAGCAGAGTTATTGTAAGAATCAAACCCCTTCGCATTAAAGTCATTGTAATTATAGCTAATGCCAACATATGGTTTGTAGTCATTTTCTACAGCATTTGCGATAAAAGGCGTGGTGCAAATAGATATAATTGTTAGTAATTTTAGTATTTTTTGCATTTTTTGTTCCTTTCTTTAAAACTTGTTAATATAATGTATGCTATAAGTTAAAAAAGTAAAGTAAAAAAATGCGAGGTAATATGATAGAAAGCAAAAAAAATCAATTAGGCGCTAGTATGATAGAAGCAATTGGCGTGCTAGCTATTATGGCAATTGTTATAGTTGGTATGTATTCTGCAATTTCTGGCATGTTTGGCAAATATAAAACAAGCCGTGTAACTAGTCAAATATTTGACTTGCAAAAGGCAATTGATCAACGTTTTTCTGCCTCAGAGAGTTATGCGGGCTTAGAAAATAGCATGCTTATAACAGAAAAAGTTGCTCCAGCAGAAATTACAGCTGGTAGTAATTTGGTTCATTCTTTTTCTGGAAAGATTGAAGTAGTTGCAAGTGCATATAGTTATAATGTTACTTTTCATAATGTTCCCAAAACTCCTTGTGTTGAGCTTTTGCTCTTAGACTGGACATCAAAACATAATTCCCACTTGCAAAGTGTTAAAGCTAATGCAACAGAGTTTGTGTGGGATCAAGACGAAGACGACAAGCTGCTTGTTACGACAGACGCCGCAATTGCTGCTTGCAATAATGCAAAAGAAGAAAACGTAATTACATGGACGTTTCAATAATAACTTGTATTGATAACTTGCATTTTATATAAATTTGTTATAAAACAACAAAAAACAAAAAAACGGAGACAGAAATGATTGATATAAATATAACCCTTCCTCATGATTATAAACCTTCTAACGATGAAGAATATATGAATGACTTTCAGTTGGAGTATTTTCGTCAAAAGTTACAAGATTGGAAAAACTCTTTATTAGTTCAATCACAAGACACCCTAGAAGACTTAAAGCAAGGT
>CAYJKS010000062.1:1670-6397 GCA_964370705.1 uncultured Azospirillaceae bacterium | reverse complement strand
ATATACATAAGCTCTTTTTTCAAAATCATTGTAGCTTTAGTCACATATCTGGTCAAACAATAGGTATCTAACGCAGATTGATGCTTGCTCGCATAAACAGCTCTTTCTTGATTAATATGCTCCAAGCCTCTAACTTCAATCTTAATACCACCAAAAACTCTTAACCCCCAATGCAAGACCGGAAACATTATATAATTAGGAAACATTACTAACCATTTTTGAGGCACGAACAAACCAACAAGATTCATAAAGACAACACCCACAAACAATACACCATAAACCCAAATATTGCCCAAAACTGACCTAATAAAAACCATTATTTTTCACCTTTCAAAATCTGCTAGCGATACTAACATACATAAACTTGTGATATTCTTTCATCACCAACCAAAAACTCTTAGGACTATTCCACCAACGCCTTTCAACATTATCAGACAAAACTGGGTGCCCTACAATAGTAACATCTCTATCATTACTATCATTATTATCATAAAACTCCGCCAAACTTCTTGGCAAATGATACCACGAAGTAACAAGCCTTATTGACTCAAAACCATTTTCATCAGCCCACTTCATGGCCTGAGCTGCATTTTGCGAAGTATTTTTTGACTTTTTATCCAAAACAATTTCTCTATCTGTCGTTATGACCAAATTCTCACTACTTATTATATCTTCTATGCTCACATCTTGGTTAACTCCCGATATAAAGAGCTTTTCTCCCATTCCTTTATTGAGCAAATCCACGCCCTCTTTTATGCGGTTAGAGCCACCTGTTAACACAACAATTGCATCGGTTTTTTTGCCAACCCAAACTTCAGATTCCTTCATCCAACTGCAAAAAACAAACAACACAAAGAGCCAGGCAGCAAAAATATAAAGCCAATTTAACAATAATACTTTCTTATTCATTCCTACATCATCTTTTCTAAAGTCTTTTTTACTGTTTGATAAGCTGTTTGCATTGCTACAAATCCAGAAAAAATTGGCAAAACAATAATCGCAGACCAAGCTTTTATAGAAAGTGTTGCCTCATTTATTATTCCACCTTCTATTTCTTGGGCAAGATGTGCTATCAAAAAAATTGTTGGCACGGCAAAAAACACGCCAACGACTCCACCCCAAAGCCCCAGAAGTCCTGTTCTTATGGCATATTGCTGAGCAATATAGGTATCTTTTGCTCCCAAAATATGCAAAATTTCTATAATATCTTTGTGCAAGCCAAGACTTGTTCTTGTCGAATAATAAATCGCTCCAGAAGTTACACAAACGACCAAAACTAGCACACTCAATGCCAAAATCTTTAGCCCTGCTGCAAAGTTTATGAGCTTATTTAGCCAAAGTTTATGATTATCTAAAGATGCCTGAGGGGCAACTGTTTTGAGCCTTTCTGCTAAGGATAAAAAGTCTATTTTTGCATCATTTTTGAGCTTAACGTCAATAAGTCTAGGTATGGGCAGATTATTTACCTCAATATCTTCTCCAAGCCACGGCTTTAGCAAACGGTGCAATTGTTTTTCGCTCAAAGGAGTAACCGAACTAACTTCTGGCATTGCCTCTAGCAAAGAAACAGCCCTTTGCTCTTGCACAATTGTATCTTCTTTTGCTTTTTGCTTATCTACATTATTAACTGGAATAATTTGAACAGTTAATGAGCCCAAAATACTTGAGTTCCAATTAACTAGCATTGAGTTAATAGAAAGCACACCAGCCAAAGTAACCGCAAACAAAAATACCGCTATAGAAATCATGATTTTTAAGAAAAAATTAGAAAAGTCATTAGATAAGGGCAATTCTCTGTGTCTCATGCTATGATTTATCATGATTATCACCCCCTTTTTTAGGATGCTCAATTACCACACTTTTGTTTTTTAGACGAATACATGGATATTTATAGTCTCTAATCAAGTCCTCACTGTGAGTTGCAATAACAACTGTTGTTCCTAGCTTATTTAGCTCAATAAAAAGCTTCATCAATTTTTGAGCAATTTCGTTGTCCACGTTTCCGGTAGGTTCATCGGCAAGCAAAATGTCTGGACGATTTATTACCGACCTTGCAATTGCCACCCTTTGTTTTTCGCCACCAGAAAGTGTCGAGGTAATAGCCGACGAATTGCGATCGATTTCTACCCATTTTAGCAGCTCATTAACTCTTTTTTTGATTTCTCTTTCATTCATACCTGCCACTCTTAGTGGCAAAGCAACATTGTCAAAAGCACTATAATGCTCTAGGAGCCTAAAGTCCTGAAAAACCACCCCGATTCTACGTCTAAACATTGCCAAGCTATTTCTATCGGCAAAATTTATGTCATTGCCAAAAATACTAACCTTGCCTCTTCTTGGTCTTTGCATCAAATACATCAAGCTCAATAATGATGTTTTTCCTGCACCACTTTTGCCGCTCAAAAAATGAAAAGATCCTTTTTCTAAGGACAAGTTCACATCGCTCAAAATCTCTGCTCCACGCCCGTAGCGTATGCCGACTTTTCCCATCTCAATAATTGGGACTGCTTTTTCTTTTTGTGCCATAGTTCCTCCAAACAAACTTGCTTTATTCTATAATATTATTATTTTTTATAAAGTCTTTTTTTCTTTAAAGAAAAAATATTTTTTGTTATATTGCAAAATATTGCTATAGATAGGAGCTGTTATGATAATTAGTTGTCCACAATGTTACGCCAAATACTCCATAAAAGAGATAAAAATACCACCTACTGGCAAAAAAATGCATTGTTCAAATTGCAACAAAATGTGGAGAGCTTATCCGCAAGATAACTCCCACAACTCTCACTTGCCAGAAAAAACATATACCCATAGTTTTACGGGATCTTTGCTAACAATTTTGTTATTTTTGTTAGTAATTTTTATATGTGCCAACGCCTATATCTTTAGAAGCAATATTGTTAGCAATTTTGCTTTTACCAAACACATCTTTGAGTTTTTTTGCATTAGTGTATAAGGCTTAAGCCTTTAACATAACTTCCGGAGATTTTATTCCAAGCAAGTATAATAACTGCTTTAGAATATCTTTGGCAAGTTTTGCCAAAGCTAACCTTGAAGATGCAATTTCTTTTGAACTAGCACCCATAATTGGAGAAGTAGCATAAAAACTACTAAACGCTTGTGCCAACCCATAAGCATAGTCAGAAATAATACTTGGCTCTTTTTCTGCTTGAGCTCTTACAATTACGCTATTTAGCTGTGCAATCTTTAGTGCCAAATTACGCTCTTCTGGATTCTCAATAATAATGCCAGCAATCTTCACATCACTGTTTTTTCGCATGACTGAGTTTATACGAGCAATTGCGTATTGAATATATGGGCCAGTTTTTCCTTCAAAGTTCGCAAAGTCATCTAAGTCAAAAATATAACCAGAAGCAATATTATTTTTTAGATCCTGAAACTTAATTGCTCCCACCGCAACATCATGTGCCAAATTGTCTATATATTCTTGACTAATACCTTTTTGCTCATCTGCTTTAGGCATAGATTCTAAGACTTTTTCTTTAGACATTTTTATCATGTCACTAAGGTTCATCACACCGCCATCACGTGTCTTAAACGGTTTGCCGTCCTTGCCGTTTACGGTTCCAAAGCCAATATGTTGCATCTTTGTGCCTTGAGCAATACCTAATTTGTCCGCTACCTCAAAAACTTGTTCAAAGTGCAAGGATTGTCGCTTATCTACAAAATATATAATCTCGTCTGCCTTAAGATCATCTACTCTCATTTTTATTGTTGCAATGTCTGTTGCATGATACGTAAAACCACCGTCAGATTTTTCTATAATAACTGGAGGCTTTGGCTTGTTTTCTTCATCTAGTCTAATAATATATGCACCACCATCATGCTCCAAAACACCTTTTTCTTGAGCAATTTCTTTTATATCAAAACAAGTATTATGAGCATCACTTTCTCCTAGCCACAAATCAAAATGCACTCCTAATTCTTCATAGTTTTCTTTAACTGCGTCCACAGAAACCTTACGAATATGCTTCCAAGCGTGTTTATAAACTTCATCTCCATCTTGGAACTTTGCCGTTATAATTCTTGCTTGCTCTTTTGCATTATCATCTTCCTTGCAACGAATATTTGCTTTTTTATAAAATTTTGTAATTTCAGCAATATCATAAGCTTCAATCTTGCTCAAATCACCATCACTTAAAATCACTTCTGCCAAAATCATACCTATCGGGGTTCCCCAATCGCCAAAATGCACATCAGAAATAGGCTTATTGCCAACAAACTCTTCAATTCTTCTAACCGATTCGCCAATAACACCAGAACGCAAATGCCCAACGTGCATTTCTTTTGCCACATTAGGACCACCATAGTCTAAAACAATTGTTTTAGGCACAGATACCATGTCACAACCAAATCTCTCGTCTTTTGCCATATTATCCATAGCCTGAGCCAAAAGCTCATTGCTTAGACAAACATTAATAAACCCTGGCCCATCAACAGATATTTTTGCAAAGTCTTTATCTTGTGCTAATTTATCTGCAATATCTTGAGCGATTTGGCGAGGATTTTGCTTTTGCATTTTAGCTAGCGCCAAAGCCCCATTACACTGAAAGTCGCTCAAGTCTGCCCTGTCAGAAACCTTAACAAAGGCAAACTTTGTATCTAAACCCAAGCTTGCAAAAATATCCTCAAACTTTTTGTTTATTATATTTTCTAGCACAAAATTCATTATTTATTCCCTTCATTATTTTTTTTAGTTTCTTCAT
>CAYJKS010000062.1:0-1660 GCA_964370705.1 uncultured Azospirillaceae bacterium | reverse complement strand
AACACAATCAAACTTAATATATGCTGGTGCAAAAAGAGTGCAAGCAAATTTTGCCTCCCCAACAGGCTCAACATCATTACCTGCACCATGTTTTTTGCATTCTTGCAAAGCCATATCTTTTACCTCTTCTTTGGAACTAACCCACGAGTTATAACAAACTACTGGAGCATTTGGCTTTGATCTGCCAACATACAGCCTCTCTGAAGGTTGACCAGCGTCACGTCTTCTGTCTACAAATGGCTCGACCCAAGAGCAAGCTGTTATAATTACTAAAAATAAACTGCAAAAAATCAATTTTATACTAGACAATTTTTAAATCTCCATTAAATTATGCTTGTTTTTATAATGTTATATATGAAGAAGTATAAAATGCAAAGTCAAAATAAATATATTGGTGATGATAAATTTCAAAACCTAATAGATCATTACAAATGCAATATCCCGCTAGATGTCATAAAACTGCGTTTTGCGGGCGCAATTTGTAGCCCCAACCTTGATTTGAGGCCAACTGATGTTATCTCTTCTTTTTGGCAACAAGGGCATGAGCCTAGACTCGAGACAAAAGAAGAAGCCGACTTATTTTTTAAGTTCTTTATGGGATTATGGGACGATATTTTATCACAAATAAAATCTAATAACATTAAGCTACCTCGCTATAACAAACTCGACAAAGACTCGCTCAACCTTCTTTGCAATCAAAGATTTGAACAAATTGAATATGGCTATGTTGAAGGTTTTTGGGGTGGCAAAAGCGATTTGAAAATACCGGCATATATTGTCGAGCTTCTAAATTCACTGTCTGACTTGGCAAAACTTTATCAATCCTTGGCTTCAAGAGCTTTAATAGAAAATAATATAAATAATTTGGTAGATACAGTTAAGCATACAGACAAGGTAACAAACCGCACTATTGCCTTTTTGATAGAAAATACAGTTTTGCCTAGAATAGAAGCCTAAACTAATAAATTTGAGGAATAAAAAAATGAATTTAATCGAAGGGTTGCTGACCCGTCGCTCTATTCGTAAATATACAGACAAAAAAATTGATAGAGAAACAATAGAAGAAATTATCAAAGCAGCACAATTTGCTCCAACAGCTCATAACAAGCAGCCTTGGGAGTTCTTGGTAGTAGAAGACAAAGAAGTGTTGGCTCATCTACGCAACATTCAAAGATGGACTTCTTTTGCCAAGAATGCAGCTTGCGTAATTTTTGTTTGTGGCGACGAAAATCACTCTTTTAACCGCAACAAAGATGATGAAAAATGGAGCTTTTTGGACATAGACTGTGCTCTTGCCACCCAAAACCTACTTCTTGCTGCTCACGAAAAAGGCATAGGCACTTGCTATTGCGGTGCAGCCCCAATGCAAAAAGTCGTAAACTCTCTTTCTGAATACTTAAATTTGCCAGAAAATATTCGCCCATTTGCAATTATTACTATGGGTTATCCTGATGAAACTCCAAAATCTCCAGAAGGCAGATTTAAGCCAGAAAAAATTCACTGGGGCAAATGGTAGTTTTAGCTTGAAAATTATACCGATAATGATAAATTAAAATCGAAAATTATGCCGTGCGGGGCGTTCCGCACAAAAATAGAAAGGAAACAAACAATGATTCGTGTAGGTATTAATGGATTCGGCCGTATTGGACGTCTAGTATTT
>CAYJKS010000061.1:0-6429 GCA_964370705.1 uncultured Azospirillaceae bacterium | reverse complement strand
TTTTAATGCAATAGAAACACTACGTAAATCAGATATTAAATCATCTGAGCTAGTATTGCGATGAAATTTATTTAACTTATACTCCAAACCAAATATCCCCCTATAAATAAAAAGCAAAAGCTACAATATATCAATTCGAACAATAGCTTCATCAGGCTTTATGGAGTAACCATCTACTGTTAGATATGGTATATTTTTTAGAAATTTAATAATTTTAAATTTTACTTGACTTTCTTATTAAGGAAATACATAATAAAATCAATTAGTTAGCGCAACAAAAGCGGAGGACAACAAAGTGGCTCAGGGATAAGAACTTTTACCCCATCTCATTGATGACACTATTTTAATCCATCTCATTGACAATAATATTTCAATGAAAATATTTTGAAAGGCAATAAAAACACTCAGTAGAAAACTAATCAATTTTTAAATCAAATAAATTATTTACTGTCAATATAAAAGAAAATTCACTCCTTGTAAAGGAGTGAATTTTCTTTTATCAGTAAACAATCATTTCAATGACACCATTAACTCAATGATGTTTGTTATAACTAAGCTCACTCAAAACCTCTGAGTGAGCTTTATTTTGAAAGGAGAAAAGCTATGATAAGAAGATCTATAATAATCATTATACGTATATTTTTATATTTATTTTTGCAAAAATAGTTCGTAATTTTTGCAACTTTTATGATAACATTTTTTGTTGCTTCATTTTGCTATTGTCGAACGCTTTTTTAACCCTGTCATTGTCGGACTTGACCCGACAATCCATACATCAGCATTGGGAACGCTTGGAGGTGGACTCCCGTGTCAAGCACGGGAGTAACAGAAAAAACAACCCATCTTGCGGTGGGTTGTTTCTTAAATGGTGGGCGATGACAGGTTCGAACTGCCGACCCTCTCGGTGTAAACGAGATGCTCTTCCAGCTGAGCTAATCGCCCTCAACGAATAGATTTATATATAATATTTTTATATATTGCAAGAACTTTTTTAAAAAAAATTAAAAAAATTTTCAACCCATTGAAACAACACAATTATTAATAAAAAAAAGAGAAAAACGAGAAGCTATTGCTCCTCGTTTTTCTCTTAATAAGAATTCATCTTAAAACAGATAGACCTTTTTTCTAAAGTCTTCTTCGTTACCAAAGCCTTTTTTAACATAAAGACCAATGGCCAAAGATACTAGTTTTTGAACATTTACTCGTATCTTGAACTCTCCCATTTGAGCTTTTATACTTTGCAAAATCTTGTGATTTTTAATATGCAAGTATAATTTTATAAAAATATTGCCCTGGGTTAAAATACTTTTTTTACGAGCTAATATCTCATAATCTCTTATAATCCTTATTAGTCTTTCTTCTTCTAAAGGATTAAGTTTAGCGAAGCTAAGCTTTTGAGCCAAGTCTAACAAAATGTCTGATTTTATGTAAGACATTGTCATAATTGAGCTCATGTCATCATAACCAATCCCAATAAAACTATGTTTTATTGCTTCTTCAGCATAATATCTTTGCATAAAATCTGCAAAAATATTAATAAAATCTTCTTCTTTTTGAGCACAAATTAATGGATAAAATTTCCGCAGCTCTTTTATTTGATAATTCATAGATAATAATTTTAATGATTAGTACTAATCAGTAATATAACTCATAAGAAGATTTTTGTCAAAAGAAATAAAAAAAGGCAGTCAATACCGACTGCCTTTTTATATAGTTAAAAATAACTAGACTTCTTCTGATCCCGCTGATTCTATAATCTCGTCTATATCGGCTGGAGAAACTAAATCTGGTAAAGCTCCTGTTGATTTTTTGCGCTTTAATTTGCTAACAAATTTTATAGAGCGTTGAGCGTCCCACTTCTTTTTGCCTTCTTCTATTTGGAAGATTTGCTTATAAATTTCAACAGCTTGATCAAACTCTGACAACTTTGTTAAACAACTTGCCAAACCATCATACAATTTGTGATGATAACGACCATCAATAATTTGTTGAGCTTTTTTATAGCATTTTAAGGCATCATTAAACTTCATCATTTTTTGATAAACAAATCCAATACTTATCCATGCTTGAATCTCACGACTATTGATGTTAAGTATTTTTGTAAAACATTTTAGGGCAGAATTATTGTCTCCCATTAATTGATAAGTAACACCAATACCATTCCAAGCCTTGATATTAGATTTGTCTAAACTCAATACTTTTTTGAAAAAAGAAATAGCTCTGTCAAATTGCTTTAATTTTTGCAAGGTTACTGCAATACTAAGCAATGTTTGAGTGTGTGTAGGGTCAACCTTCATCGCGCCTTCTAAAACGTCTAAGCCCTCTTTATACAAATACATATGTTGCAAAGCAATTGCCTTGCCGTTTAGAGCTTCTAGTGAGGTTGGATCTAGTGTAATTGCATGATCAAATTGGACTATTGCATCTTTATACAAGCCTCTCATACTAAGAGTAACACCCTTATTATTTATGATTTCTACCGATTTTGGGTTAATTTCTAAGGCTTTGTCAAAACACTCAACAGCATCTGTGTATTTGCTAAGCTTTTGATACGCAAAACCTTTAGAATTAAGAGCTTTCCATGAATCTGGCTGTTCTTTTATTGCCTCATCAAATTGAGCAATAGCTTGTTTATACATACCTTGATCTAAAAGTTCTTGACCACGGCGATAAGAGTTATTTTCGTTTACTTTAACCATATTATTACACACTTTCAAATTTTCAAAATAATTTTTATCAAATTATCATCTAAAAAAACTTTTGTCAACAAAAGAGATTTGTTAAAGCCGTTCTTTTTTCAAAAACGACTCCTTATTATACTTATATATTTATTAAGAAAACAAAAACAAAACTAAAAATATTTAAAATATTTTTAGTTGGTCAACTATTGGCATATCTGTTCTTATCTCCATGTATTGAAAATTAAAACGCTTGCAAAAGTTGATAATATCTAGCTTTTTTGCTGCAAAATGCTCAAGATAATCTTCTCTAAAAGATTGCGACTTGCTACTAAATACTAATTTTTTGCCCCCATTTTCTATCATATATTCTCCTGCTTGCGGGGGAGATGATTCTAAAAAATCAACAATATTTATACAAAATATTTTTGACTTTTTAGACAAAGTAGTTAGTATTTTTTTCTCTTCTTCGCCAAAATTTGCAAAATCGCTAATAATAAAAACGCTAGAACGTTCTTTTATCATTTTTATAAGAGTTTGTAGTGGGGTTTTTATGTTAGATTGTGGACTTTTTTGCGTCAAAACACTTTTGCTAGCATCAGATATTTTTTTTAATAAAGATAGCAAATGCCCTCTATTTTGCTTAGGGACAAAGCTCAAAACACTACTGCCGTCAAATATAACTCCGCCAAATCTATCTTTGTTTTCTTGCGACACCCAACCCAATAAAGCAGCGATTTTGCTTGCTGTAACAGATTTTAGCTCAGTTTTTGTGCCAAATATCATAGATGATGACAAATCAAGCAGAAAAAATATTTCTCGGTCTTTTTCTTGCGCATAAAGCTTTGTATATGGCTCGTTTTTGCGTGCAGTAACACGCCAATCAATATCTCGAAGAGAATCTCCAAAACTATAGGCTCTAATCTCTTCTACCTCAATCCCTCTACCCTTAAAAGCTGACTTTATATTGCCACTTCTTGCATTAGATACAATATTGTTTTTTGCCTTTATATAAGCAATATTCTTTCTTTGCTCCATTAGTTCTTCTAAAGAAGCAAACAAACCTTTTGATTGTGGTTTGTGATTGTTTTTGCCAAATAATCCAGAAAAAATTGCAACCATTTTTATAACCTATGGCAAAGGAACACTATTTAGAAGCTTGGTTATTATCTCATCTGAGCTATAACCTTGTGCCTGAGCCTCAAAGCTCAAAATTATACGATGACGCAAAATATCATAAATCACGGCATGAATATCTTCGGGAGTAACAAAATCTCTACCAGCAAGCCAAGCGTTTATTTTTGCACATCTATCTAGGGCTATTGTTGCTCTTGGACTAGCTCCATACATTACCAATCCTGCAAAATCTGGATTATATTTTTCTGGGCTTCTGGTGGCAATAATTAGTTGCACCATATATTCTTCTATTGCAGGGCTAACGTGCACTGTCAATGCTAGCCTTGTTGCTTGCTCAATATCAGATAAATCAATTTTGCTAAAGCCAGAACCAAGATTAGGCGTGCTCAAGCTACCTTCGCCCCTAACTAGCTCTAAGATTTTGCGCTCATCTTGAGCTGTTGGTTGTTCTATTTTGATATAAAGCAAAAATCTGTCTAATTGGGCCTCTGGAAGAGTATATGTTCCCTCATGTTCTATGGGGTTTTGGGTTGCCATAACCATAAAAGGTCTAGGCAGCTTAAAACTTTGTCCACCAACGCTAATTTGTCTTTCTCCCATTGCTTCTAGTAACGCAGACTGAACTTTTGCTGGAGCTCGATTAATCTCGTCTGCCAAAACCATATTTGCAAAAACTGGACCTTTTCTAAACTCAAAATCACCTTTTTGAGCAACATAAATCTCGCTTCCCATAATGTCAGACGGCAATAAATCTGGCGTAAACTGAATACGATTAAAACTTGCAGAAACACAATCTGCCAAAGTTTTAATTGCCTTGGTTTTTGCAAGACCTGGAGCTCCTTCTACTAAGGCGTGCCCTTCTGCTAGCATTGCAATTAGCATTTTTTTGACCAAATCTTGTTGCCCAATAATTTTGCTTTCCATATATTTTTGCAAACCAATAATTTTATTTAATACTTCTGACATTTTTACCTCTTTATATAATTTAAAAAGCTCTTTTATTTATGTTTATATGAGTATAATATAAGCAAGATTTATAAAAAAACAACAAGAAGTATAAAAGATGAACAATATTTTTGACCTAGAAGATGAACCAGCAGCCCAAGTTTATAACAATATTGAAAAACTAATGCCAAACATGGATTGGCTAGAAAACCTAAATCCAGAGCAAAAAGACGCTGTTGAAACAACACAAGGAGCTGTGTTGGTGTTATCTGGTGCAGGAACAGGCAAAACAAAGGTGCTAACAACTAGACTGGCATATATATTGGCAAACAACAAAGCGAGCCCATGGAATTGCCTTGTTGTTACGTTTACAAACAGGGCTGCCAAAGAAATGCTAGAAAGAGCTAGGGGACTTATTGGCAACCATGTGGATTCTGCGTGGATAGGCACTTTTCATGGTATTTGCGCAAAAATTCTTAGAAGCCATGCAGAGTTGGTTGGACTAAGCAGCAACTTTACAATTCTTGGAGAAAGTGATCAAAAAAGATTAATAAAACAAATTACTGAGAATATGGGTATTGATGAAAAAAAATACCCTGCACAAGCCATTTTGGCAAAAATTCAATTGTGGAAAGATAAAGGGCTAACCGTAGATAAAATATCTAATGACTTTAAGGGCAATATCTTAACCGATGTTTATAAAGCGTATCAAGCAAGACTTATTGAACTAAATTGCGTAGATTTTGGCGACATTCTTTTATATAGCTTACAAATTTTAATGAATAATCCAGATGTTTTGGCAAAATATCAGGAGCGTTTTAAGTATATTATGGTAGATGAGTATCAAGATACAAATGTTACACAATATTTATTCTTACGCTTAATCTCACAAAAACATCGCAATATTTGCTGTGTTGGAGATGATGATCAATCTATTTATTCTTGGCGTGGTGCAGAAGTAGAAAATATTTTGCGTTTTGAAAAAGATTTTCCAAATGCCAAAATTATTAGATTAGAAAGAAACTACCGCTCAACTGCTCATATTTTGGCAGCAGCTTCTGCAGTTATTAGTCATAATCAAGAAAGACTAGGCAAAAAACTTATTGTGGCAGAAACTAGCCCCATAAAAGAATTTGAAAACGCCAAAGTAAAAGTTATTAGCACATATAATGGTTCAGAAGAAGCATTACACATTGTTGATGAGATTGAAAACCTATATAGAAACGGAGTAGAATATTCATCAATGGCAATACTAGTTAGAACAGCAACCCAAACCAGAGAGTTTGAAGAAAAATTTATTGCTGCTGCTGTGCCTTATCAAGTAATAGGCGGTCCAAAGTTTTATGAAAGAGCCGAGATTAGAGATGCCTTGGCGTATATTAGAGTTGTTTTGCAACCAAATGATGACCTCGCACTAGAAAGAATAATTAACAAACCAACTAGAAGCATTGGGGCAAAGTCTATAGAAAAAATTGTGCAAGAAGCTAGAGCTAACTCCATATCTATGTTTATGGCAATAGAAAAAATGCTTAGCGATAACAGTTTTTCTGGCAAGGCAAAAAGCAGCTTATCTACTCTTATGGACAAGTTTTATATATGGCAACAAAACCTTAATGCCGTTACTCCAGATGAGCTTGTTACACAAATACTAGAAGACTCTGGTTATATG
>CAYJKS010000060.1:4544-6478 GCA_964370705.1 uncultured Azospirillaceae bacterium | reverse complement strand
AACTAAAAAAACAAAATGAGCATTTGGTTGGCTCTCCGAGTAATGTTGTTGTTATCCCTATTGAAAACCCCGACAACATTCCTCATTATCAGATGGGTATGCAAATTTTGTCTGCGGACAAAGATAATGTGAGCGCTGAGGAGATGAGCTGGAGAGTAAAGCAAATAGATGATTTGCTAAATTCTTTGGAGAAAGACCAAAGCAATATTGCTAAAGACTTATCAACAAAATTAGAAGAAAGACGAGCAAATTTTGTTGGAAGGCTTGTAGGTTGCGAAGTTGCCCAAAAAAGGCAAAAAGCAATTAAAGTATCTGAGCTTTCAAACGAAGAGCTCCTTAAGGAGCTAATAAGCGCAGAAGAAAATGAGAATGCTTTACTAGTAAACCAGATTAAGTCTGAGTTTGCGGTTAGGGCAAGAGGAAGTTCTTGCTAGTTTTAACCAAACAAAAAACCCTAAAATGAGTAGTCATCTTAGGGTTTTTTGTTATTTTTAGATGATTATTTGCCTAGTTGAGCAGCAACTTCACTAGCAAAATCTTCTTCTTTTTTCTCAATTCCGTCACCTAGTTTAAACATAACGAATTCTTTTAGTTTAATCTCTGTGCCTAGTTCTTTTGCTAAGTCAGCAATAACTTCTTTTACTTTTTTGTCAGAGTCCATTACAAATGCTTGTTCTTCTAAAACAACTTCGTCATAGTATTTCTTGATACGGCCTTCAACCATTTTTTCGATAATGTTTTCTGGCTTTCCAGAAGCTTTTGCTTGATCTGTAAAGATTGCTTTTTCACGCTCAACAGCATTTGCATCAACATCTGCAATTGTTAAGAACAAAGGTTTTGTAGCAGCAATATGCATTGCAATTTGTTTGCCCAAATCAGATAATTTAGCAGCATCGCCTGTTGATTCTAAGGCAACCAAAACACCAATTTTACCTAAGTTAGCACGTGTAGCGTTGTGAATATATGCAGAAACAACACCATTTTCAACTTCAACAAATTTTGCACGACGCAAAGACATATTTTCGCCAATTTTAGCAATCATGTCTGTTAGTCTTTCTTCAAAAGATTTGCTTGTTTTTGGGCAAGCAAAAGTTTTCATATCGCAAACTTCGCCAGCAGACTCGAGAGCAACTGTTGCTGCATCTTCTACATATTCTTGGAACATGTCATTTTTTGCAACAAAGTCTGTTTCTGAGTTAACTTCAACAACAGCACCTTTATTGCCATCAACTTTGATTGCAACTAAGCCTTCTGCAGCAACTCTGCTTGCTTTTTTTGCAGCAGATGCCAAACCTTTTTTGCGTAGCCAGTCAACAGCTTGTTCCATGTCACCATTGTTTTCTACCAATGCTTTTTTGCAATCTAGCATGCCAGCACTTGTTGTTTCTCTTAGTTCTTTTACCATAGCAGCAGTAATTTGAGTCATTTCGTATTCCTTAATATAATGTTTTAATTTAAAAAATGGCGGAAGTTTAGACAAGTTCCGCCATATTATTATTTAAGCGTTTTTTGCTAATTATTGAGCAGCTTCTTCTTGTGCTGGAGCTTCGGCTTCAACTTTAGGAGCTTTTTTTGCTCTTGGAGCTTTTGCTTCGCCAACCATTTCTTCAACTTTTAGACCTTGAGCAGTAATTTCTGCTTGCATACCGTCTAAAACAGCAGAAGACATTAGTTCGCAATAAAATTGAATAGCACGAACAGCGTCATCATTACCAGGGATTGGAAAATCTACTAGTTCTGGATCTGCGTTTGTATCAGCAATAGCAATTACAGGAATACCTAATTTTTTGGCTTCTTTAATTGCTAAATCTTCTTTTGGCATGTCAATTACAAATAATAAATCTGGTTGACCGCCCATGTTCATAACACCGCTTAGCTCTTTAGATAGTTTATCTTGCTCTTTTTTCAAGTTTAGCAATTCTTTTTTTGTATAA
>CAYJKS010000060.1:4142-4534 GCA_964370705.1 uncultured Azospirillaceae bacterium | reverse complement strand
TTTCAAACATTTCATTAAGTTTGTTTAAGCGAGTGATTGATTTGTAAACTGTTTTCCAGTTAGTCATCATACCACCCAACCAACGGTGGTTTACATAGTATTGACCACATCTTTGAGCGTTTTCTTTAATAATGTCTTGAGCTTGTCTTTTTGTTCCAACAAACAAAACTTTACCACCTTGTGCTACAATTTCTTTAGCTGTGTTAAGAGCTTGGTATAGCATTGGGTATGTTTGTTGCAAGTCAATAATGTGAACATTGTCTTTTTTGCCATAAATATAGTTAGACATTTTTGGGTTCCAACGACGTGTGTGGTGACCAAAGTGAATACCATTTTCAATCATTTGGCGAATTGTAAATTTTGGAAGACTCATTTATAAAATCCTTTATTTT
>CAYJKS010000060.1:0-4132 GCA_964370705.1 uncultured Azospirillaceae bacterium | reverse complement strand
CCTCCGCAAACCTTGTGACTTTTATAATAAAGCAACGGAGCGAATAGTTTGTTATCCGCTAGTTTGCGTGTGAATTAAAAATATCAATTATTTGATATTCGCCTTTTTTTACACAAGTTTGATAAAAGAATCAAGTAAAAAATTACAAAGTTTTATGATTTTTGCAAAAAATTATTAATTGCTTTTATTACTCTATCAACAGTCTTTTCTACCATCTCTTCTTTTGTTTCTACGATAATGTCTGCCTCTGAGTAATAAGGATATTCTTGAGCAATATAATTTTCTAGTTTTTGCTTTAGTTCAACATCGCTTCCTTTTAAGAATGGGCGGTGCTTGCGACCAGTGGTGCGTTGATAAAGAGTGTCTAAATCTGCTTTGAGCCATATTGTTATGGCGTTTTTGTGAGCTAGTTCTCTGGTCTCTAAAGCAACAAAAGAGCCTCCACCAGAAGCCAAAATGCACGGGTTGCCTTGTAGTAGACGCTTCATAACTCGGGCTTCTCCTGCACGGTATTCCTCTTCGCCATAGCATTTTAGGACATCGAGCAAAGACAAACCAGAGGCCTTTTCCATTTCTTGGTCGCCGTCTATAAAAGGGAGCTGAAGTCTTTTTGACAATCTCTTTCCGACACTTGTTTTGCCACTCCCCATGAGCCCAACAAGTAAAATTATTTTATTTTTTTGCATTTTATTAATCTTTATTTTAAATATATAGCATATAATATAAATAGTTTTTATTTTAGCAATAACTTTTTTTGTTTGAGGGTAATATGAGAAATTATAAAAGTAATAAGAATAATAATAAAGCCGTGTTTTTTGTTGTAACAGTTATTGTTGCGTTGGTATTTTGGGTGGTTTGGAAAGAGCCTCAAGTAGAGGTTAAAGAAGTGTCAAAACCTATAGAAAACACCTTTGCGAAGTAAGTTTTTGTAAGAAAATAGAGGTTGTCATGGCAAAAAAAATTGTGGATGAGTTTTTGGAGATGATACTTGCCTCTAAGGGGCTTTCTGATAATACTGTGCTAGCGTATCAAAATGATATTAATCAATTTTTGGAGATGATAAAAATTGATTACCGAATCGTTGAGCCGCAAGATGTTGATAAGTTTTTGCAAAAATTAGCAAAAAAAGGTATGAGTGCAAAATCAATGGCAAGAAAACTTTCTGCAGTTAGAGAGTTTTATAGATTTTTGCTAGAAGAGAAAAAAATTAAAAAAAATCCTGCCATAAATATTTTGCCACCTAAGCAGCAAAAACCTTTGCCAAAGTTTTTGACCCAAGATGAAATTTTGCTCCTAATTGATGAGGCAAGCCAAAATGACAGTTTTGCTTATAGGCGATTGTTAGTTATGCTGGAGCTTATGTATGCTTGTGGTTTGCGAGTATCGGAGCTTGTTAGTCTGCCCGAAAATTGTATAAATTTTGATAAAATGCAAATTCTTATAAAAGGTAAAGGTAGCAAAGAAAGGATTATTCCTGTAGCAGGGGTTGTCTTAAAAAAAATTATAAAATATTTTGACGATAGAGAAGTTTATCTTAATGGCAAAAAATCTAAATGGATGTTTGCATCAAAATTATCAAAATCAGGACATATTACACGAGATAATTTTTTTAAGCTGCTCAAAAAGTTGGCCATAAATATTGGAATATCCCCTGCCAAAATCTCTCCGCATGTGCTTAGGCATTCTTTTGCAACACACTTGCTAAATAAAGATGTGGATTTGAGAAGTTTGCAAAAAATGCTAGGGCATGAAGATATTGCTACAACCGAAATATATACGCACATTATATCACAAGATTTGATTAATCATGTGCAAAAAACTCATCCACTAAGCAAAATATTGAAGTAAGTTTTAGCTTATAGCTTTTGCTAATTCTAGGTATTGATTAGGGGCTAGCTCTTCGGCTCTTAGCGTGGTCGGAATCTCTAAATTGTTGCATGCTAACAAAACTTCGGGCATTGATTTTAGGCTTTGACGAAGCATTTTGCGTCTTTGCCCAAAAGCTGTTGTGGTAATTTTTTCTACCGTACTTAGTAACTTGGCATCAATTTCTTCTGCCTTTGGGCTAAAAAGTAAAACACTTGACCAAATTTTTGGGGCTGGAGTAAAACATTCAGGACTAAGGTTTACAAGTCTTTCTATGTTGCAAGTTAGTTGTGCTAGCACAGAGATTCTGCCATAATCTTTGCTTTTGGTAGAAGACAAAATTCGGTCTGCTACTTCTTTTTGGAACATTAGTGTTAACGCACAATATTTTTTTATGTTTTTTAGCCAACCAATAAGTAAAGGCACAGACACATTATATGGCAAATTGCTTATAATTTGGCATGGTTTGTTGCAAGTGGAAGATATGTCTACTTTTAGAGCGTCATTATTTATTATTGTGAAGTTTGTTTGATAATGCTCTTTTAGCTCTTCCATAATTTTTATGCATCTATTGTCCATTTCTATAACGGTTAAAGAATCTGGATTTTGCTCCAAAATAGAGCGCGTAAGTCCTCCTGGCCCTGGTCCGACTTCGCAGATATTATATCCCACAAAGCTAGCTAACCCTTGTTTTTGCAAAGATGTATTTATGATTTTGTTAGTAATATTAGAATCGAGCAAAAAGTTTTGACCTAATGATTTTTGTGCCATTAGCTGATGTTTGTCGATAGTTTCTTTGAGAGATAATAGCATTTTATTGTCTTACTTCTATAGTTGCTTTTTTGCGAAGTCCTTGCAAAAGCTTGGCAGCTTCTTGCTCTGTTTTTTGGTTTTTTAGCATAGCTTCTATCTTAAATTTTGACGGCAAAGTAATATCTTTTTCTTTTGGGTCAAATATTTTAGTAACTTTGATGATATGATAGTTGTTGTCAATAAGAATAGGGTTGCTAATCTCGCCTTCTGATAACTTAGAGATGCCATTTTTGATTGCGGGATTAAGGTTTTCTGCATTAACAAGGCCTAAGTCACCGCCATTAGAAGAACTAGGACTTATAGAAAATTTGGCCGCATATAAATCAAAGCGAGAATCTTCTTTTAGTGTTTGCACTAGTTCATTAATATTTTTGTTTGTTTCTTTTGCAATAATTATCTCAGATAACACATATTTTTTCTTGTTAGAATCTTGCTTAATTTGATGAAGAACATCTTCGACCTCACTTGGGCTAACAAGTTGCTGAGCAGTGTTTTGTCTTACGGTTCTAATCCAAGCAATGTCTGATGTTATTTGTTCAACAAAAACTTCTTCAGGGATATTGTTGCTTTTTAAGTCTTTTTTTATTTGCTCATAACTAGTATTAGCGTTGCTTGCGTATCTTAAAATTGCATCGTCAATTTCTTCTTGTCCAATGCTAATGTTGCGTCTTTTTGCCTCTTGAGATTTTAGTTTTTCGTCAATAGTATTTTGCATAACTTTATCTAAAATCAAGTTTTTTGTTTGATGATTATAGGGGATTTTTGTGTTCATGACAAAAGCTCGAACCCTATTGTTTATGTCTTCTGTGGTTATGATGTCATCATTTACCATTGCCAATATTTTGATAGAACCTTTATAAGGGGTAATAACTTCTTGCTTTGGGGCTTGAAGTTGCTTTTTTGGAGCAAAGCCTTGAGCAAATTGGGCTTGGCTTGGGGTAGATAATGTTAACATTAGTGTTATTATGAGTAGTTTTAGCATTTTTTGTCCTCTTAATTAGATCCAACACCGCCAAGTGTCTTTAGTAAAAATGTTGCAGAAAATTCGTATCCATCATCATAGTCTGGATCGGTAGAATTATATTTTTGAGCGTTAAAAACAATATTAAAGCATTCGTCATCATAAATTAGTTTGCCGCCATGTTCTAATGAGTCGCTTCCTTCAGTTAAGTCAAAACGATTGTATGCGCTAATACGCCAGTTTTGAGATAATTTTGCTTGTATAGAAACATATAACTCTTTTTTTGTGTCATAGTCATCAAAAAAATATAATCCAGATGTGTTAGAATAATCTTGTTCTTTCATATATATATAAGCAAGACTAGTAGATAAAATATCTGTGCCAAGACGTAAATCTATCTCGTTATATTCTATATCAAAAGTTTTTTTATCTAATCTAAAGCGATAGTTAAGGTCAAGATATTTGTTTGGAGAGGCATAAACCCTACCAACA
>CAYJKS010000059.1:0-6586 GCA_964370705.1 uncultured Azospirillaceae bacterium | reverse complement strand
TAGCATCAACAAAACGCCCTCTAACCTCTTCTGCCAAACGCTCAACACCAACTCCACAAGACGTTAAACCCTCACTTGATCCACAGTCTGGACAGATTTTTGGCTTAGGAATTATGTATCCGCATTGATGACAAGTTAATCGTGCATTTGTTTTGTGCTCTGCTAGCCAAGCTGTGCAGTGAGGACACTCTATTCTATGTCCGCAATCTCTACAAATATTTAAGGGGGCATAACCTCTGCGATTTAAAAATAGCATTGATTGCTCACCTTTTTCTAAGTTTTCTTTTAGAGCGTTTACCAAGCTAGGAGAAAGCCAAGAGGTTCCCCAACTCCCTTTTTGAGGCTTGTCTTTTTTTAGGTCAATTATTTCTACCTTTGGCAAAACCGCATTCGCATAACGATTTTTTAGCTCAACTAGGTCATATTTGCTATTTTCTACATTTGCAAGAGTTTCTATATCTGGAGTTGCCGTTGATAAAACAAGCGGAAACCCTCCTAGCTTTGCCCTCACGACTGCCATATCTCTACATTGATAGTTGACAAAATCTTCTTGCTTAAAAGAGTGATCGTGGCTCTCATCAATTACTATCATGCCCAAGTTTTTGTATGGCAAATATAAGGCTGATCTTGCCCCAACAATTACTTGCACTCTACCCTCAATAGCTGCAATCCAAGTATCTCTTCTTTCTGCACTACCTAGATTAGAATGCCAACAAGCTGGTCTTATGCCAAAACGTTCTTCAAACCTGCCTAACCATTGTGTTGTTAAAGAAATTTCTGGAACCAGAACTAATACCTGTTTGCCTTGCTCTATTACTTTTGAGGCGGCTTCAAAATATACTTCTGTTTTTCCGCTACCAGTAACACCATCTATTAAAGTAACAGAAAAACCACTATCAATTTTTGATATAATATTATTAGCTGCTTGCTCTTGCTCAGATGTTAGGCTAACTTTCTTAAAATCATATTTTGGCAAAGAAAAAAACTTTTTCTTAACTTTTTTTATTGGTAGCAAAACACCTGTTTCTATTAACTTATCAACGACACTAGGACTAACACCTGCACCCTTACATATTTCTGACTTGGTGTAGCTAAAATGTGACAAAAGCTCCATAACTCGCCATCTTGCGTCAGAGTTTTTTAACTTTGCCTCTGCCAAAGTCTTGCCAGACAAATCATAAAAAGTTTCTAACAATTCTTTTTCAAAAACACTTTTAGCACTAAGTGCCATTTTTAAGACCATACCAAGTGGAGATAGGTTATATTGCGAAGTAAATCTTATTAAATCTAAAATTTCTTTGTTTAGAGGAGGATAATCAAAAACCTTCGTAATTTTTTTTATTTTTTTCTCATCAATATCTGAGCTTTTGCCATGCTTTATGACAACTCCCACTTGCTTTGCCTTACCCCATGGAACTTCTACAATTGTTCCAATAGCAAGTTCCTCTTGATTATAATAATCAAAAGGCTCATTAAACGGCAAGGGTAAAAGGACTCCTAGAATCATAAATTTCTCACTTAAAATTAGCTAAAATTATAAGGGTTAAAAATTAAAATATCAACAAAAAACAAGAAATTTTAAAACAAAAAAACCGCTTAATAGCGGTTGTTTTAGAAATGGTGCTCGGGGACGGGATCGAACCGCCGACACGAGGATTTTCAGTCCTCTGCTCTACCAACTGAGCTACCCGAGCCTCCATACTTCAAAGGTTTATAATGCAAAAATATTTGATTGTCTAGTATAATTTTTCTTTTTTATTAAAAAAAAATTAAAATTACACATTTTCAATAACATACATCAACAAAAAATGCTTTTTTTTACAAAATAGTGTATTATTATAAGATTTTAGTTGTGTTTATGCAAAAGCTAGGCTATGAATTAGCTAAATAAATTTGTTTTAATAATGTAAAAGTGAGAAAGAAAAATGCCAGATACCGTAGATAAACTTATTGGTAAGTTAGCTGAAATTATAACAAAAAATGACCTAGCAGAGCTAGAATATGAGAGCGAAAATTGTCGCATCTCTCTTATCAAATCAAGAGCCCCTATTGTTAGTAGCGTTGCTGCTCCAGCCATGGCTGTTGCTCAAGCTCCAGCTTCTATTGCAGCTCCTGCTGCAGCTGCTGTAGCTGCTGCAGAAGACACAGCTGCTCCAGCTCAAGATTTGTCAAAACTTGCTGGCTGCGTAAAATCTCCTATGGTGGGTGTGGTTTATTTGTCTAGCAACCCAACTTCTCCAAACTATGTAAAAGTTGGCGATAATGTTAGCGAAGGCGATACAGTTTGCTTAATTGAAGCAATGAAAACCTTTAATCCAGTTAAAGCTCATACATCTGGTAAGGTTACAAAAATTTTAATAGAAAGTGGTAACCCTGTTGAATACGGTGAGCCTTTAATCGTTATTGAGTAATTTTTAGGAATATATAATGTTTGAAAAAGTATTAATTGCCAATCGTGGAGAAATTGCTCTTAGAATCCATCGTGCTTGTAAAGAAATGGGCATTAAAACAGTTGCTGTTCACTCAGAAGCCGATGCAAATGCAATGCATGTTAGACTTGCAGATGAGGCTGTTTGTATTGGTCCAGCTCGTTCTTCAGATTCTTATCTTAATAAATCAGCAATTATATCTGCTGCCATTATTACTGGTGCAGATGCTATCCACCCAGGATTTGGCTTTTTGTCAGAAAACGCCGATTTTGCAGAAATGGTAGAAGAGCACGGAATTAAGTTTATTGGACCAACTTCTGCACAAATGCGTAAAATGGGCGACAAAATCACAGCTCGTTTAGCAGCTGTTGAAGCAGGTATTCCTGTTACTCCAGGATCAACTTCTTTAGATACAATAGAAGATGCAAAAAGATGGGCTAACGAAATTGGGTATCCGATTATTATCAAAGCCAAAGACGGTGGTGGCGGAAAAGGCATGAAGACAGCCTTTAGTGACGACGATATTGAAGAAGCATACACAATGGCTAGAGCTGAAGCAAAAGCTGCTTTTCCGAGCGATATCGTTTTTATGGAAAAATATTTGCAAAGACCTCGTCATATAGAAATGCAAATCTTAGCAGACGAACATGGCAACGTTGTTCATCTTGGAGAACGTGACTGCTCTGTTCAACGTAACCAGCAAAAAGTAATCGAAGAATCCCCTTCTCCTGCCCTAAATCAACAACAAAGAGCAGAAATTGGTGAGATTGTTCGTAGTGCGATTCAAAAAATTGGCTACTACAATGCTGGAACAATTGAGTTCTTGTATGAAGACAATCGTTTTTATTTCTTAGAAATGAACACTCGCTTGCAAGTAGAACATCCAGTTACAGAAGCTGTTACAGGCATTGATATTGTGCGTGAACAAATCAGAGTAGCTAGTGGTGCCGTTCTTGGATATGAGCAAAAAGACATCCAGTTTAGTGGTTGTGCGATTGAGTGTAGAATAAATGCAGAAGATCCTTCTACTTTTATTCCATGTCCTGGAAAAATCACTGAGTGGCACACTCCTGGTGGACTAGGCGTGAGAGTAGACTCTGCGATTTATTCTGGATATGCCATTCCTCCTTTTTATGACAGCATGGTTGCAAAACTTATTGTTCATGGAAAAACCAGAAACGCTGCTTTAATGCGTTTGCGTAGAGCATTAGAAGAATTTGTTATTGACGGTGTTAAGACAACAATTCCTCTACAACAAGAAATTATATCTCAGCCAGAATTTATTGATGGTCAATATAACATTCATTGGCTCGAAAAATATATGAAAGAAAAAAACGCAAAATAAAAACTAGCCCTTCGGGGCTATTTTTTTTGTTATACTACCATGATTTTCTAATGAAATATTTGGCAAAAGATTGTGTTTTTACTTTACAAAAAAAATTATATATTCTACCAATATTATATAATAATTTTATAAAGGAAAGAACATGAACAACATTCACCCAACCGCTGTAATTGAAGATGGTGCAAAAATTGCATCTACGGCAACTATCGGACCTTTTTGCTTTATTGGTGCAAAAGCTGTTATTGAAGATAACGTAAAACTTATTTCTAATGTTACCATATTAAATGAAACAACTATTGGAGCTGGAACAGCTGTTTTTCCTGGTGCTGTTTTGGGTGCAGGCCCACAAGATCATGGCAATGAGTTCTTAGATGGCATGAAGCTAGTTATTGGCAAAGACAACATTATTAGAGAAAATGTTACTATGCAATGTGGAACACCTAAAGAGCAAATGATTACAAAAGTTGGTGACCATTGTATGTTTATGGTAAACTCTCACGTTGCTCATGACTGTGTTGTTGGCAACAATGTCATTATGACAAACAATGCTGTTATTGGCGGACACGTTAGACTCGGCGATGGAGTGATTATTGGCGGAAACTCTGCTGTGCATCAATTCTGCCGTATTGGACGCAAAGCCATGATTGGCGGAATGTCTGGTGTTACTCGTGATGTTATTCCTTTTGCAATGGTAACAGGTGACAGAGCCAAGTTAAGAGGGCTTAACCTAATTGGACTAAAACGCAGCGGGCTAGATGCTGATGTGGTAAAAAACATTACTCGTGCCTATATGTATATATTCAAGTCAACAGAAGACAATTTTGCTGCTAGACTTGCAAATGCTCACGAAAAATTCAAAGATAATGAAATGATTATGGAAATGATTGCATTTATTGATGAGGCATTACAAGGCCGCCGCAAGGTTATGACTGCTGAGCAATAATCATGGATAGCAAAGCAAAAAAACTCGGAATTATTGCTGGGGGAGGAAAGCTCCCTCAGCAACTAATTGAGCATTGCCAAAAAATTGGAAGAGATTTTTTTGTAGTTGCTATTGAAGAAAACGCCGACAAAAACTTTATTTGTGGAGATATGGCTCATAAATGGATAAGAATCGGTCAAGCTGGAACAGGATTTAAGAGTTTTAGTGAGCAAAAGGTTGAAGAGGTTGTTATGATTGGCACAATTAGACGCCCAACCTTCAAAGAGCTATTGCCAGATCTTAGAACAACTGCATTTTTTGCAAAAATTGGAGCAAAAGCACTCGGAGATGACGGCTTGCTTAGAGCCTTAATCAAAGAAATAGAAAGTGATAATATTAAGGTTGTTGGAATTCAAGATGTTATGCCACAAATATTAACAAAATCTGGTGTTATTACCAAAACAAAACCCAAAAAAGATGATATTGTTGACATAAAGCGTGGGGTCGAAGTTGCCTATGAATTGGGCAGATTAGATATTGGACAATCTGTTGTTATTCAACAAGGATTGGTTCTTGGCGTTGAGGGAATTGAAGGCACAGACGAGCTAATTAAGCGTTGTGGAGAATACAAACGCAAAGGAAGCGGCGGTGTTTTAGTAAAACTCAGAAAACCTCAACAAGACTTGCGAGTAGACTTGCCAACAATAGGCACAAAAACTGTAGAGCAAGCAAAAAAATCTGGTCTTAATGGTATTGCAATACATGCAGGGAACGCCCTTATCGTAGATGAGCAAGAGGTCATAAAACTTGCCAATAAAGAAGGTATCTTTATTGTAGGCATAGAGGTAGGAGATTATCTTGAATAAAGAACTAAAAATTTATCTAATTGCAGGAGAGCCATCTGGTGATGCTTTAGGCGCTAGATTAATGCAAGCAATGGTTAAAAAAAATCCAAACATTAAGTTCTTAGGCATTGGTGGAGAAAATATGCAAGCACAAGGGTTAGAGTCTTTGTTTGACATATCAGAGCTTGCTATTATGGGGCTTTGCGAGGTTAATCATAGCATTCCAAATGTATTAAAAAGAATTAGGCAAAAGGTTGATGATATAGCTCTAAACAAACCAGATGTTGTTATCTCAATAGACAGTTGGAGCTTTGGTAGCAGAGTACAAAAAAAACTTAAAACCAAAAATCTAAATATTAAACAGATACACTACGTGGCTCCGCAAGTTTGGGCATGGAAGAAAAAACGAGCAAAAACAATGAAAAACTATGTAGATTATTTGCTCACATTGCTACCTTATGAAAACAAATATTTTACCCCTCATGGGCTAAAAACATTTTTTGTTGGTCATCCTGTGATTGAAAGCCCTGTAACAAAAGCAAACAAAGAAACATTTTTGCACAAATACAATATTGATAAAAATAAAAAAATCGTTTGTGTTCTTCCTGGCTCTAGGCACAATGAAGTGGCAAAATTACTACCTACATTTTTGCAATCTGCAAAAATGTTATATCAGCAAGATAGTAACTTGTTTTTTGTGATTCCAACAGTACAAACTGTTGCCAAAAGAGTCAAAAAAATATTACAAGATTTTGACTTACCTGTTTTGGTGGTAGAAACTAGCGAAGACAGACACAATGCAATGTCTGCATCATCTGCTGCAATTGCTGCTTCTGGCACAGTTGCCTTAGAACTTGCAATTGCCAATGTTGCCCATATTGTTGCATATAAGGCGTCGGCTTTGACCGCGTTTATACTCAAGAGATTTATGCACATAAAATTTGTAAACCTATCTAACATTTTATTAAATAGAGAAATTGTGCCTGAATTATTACAAAAAGACTGTTCTGCAGAAAAAATTGTTCCTTATATTGAGCATTATCTT
>CAYJKS010000058.1:0-6630 GCA_964370705.1 uncultured Azospirillaceae bacterium | reverse complement strand
AAACTCACCCATGAGATCTATTGACATTATAAAAATTACGCAAAATGGCGAAGATATATCTGTTTATATTAAGGCAAAATCTTTTTTGCATCATCAGGTTAGAAATATTGTCGGAACGCTAAAACTTGTAGGCGATGGACATCTTAAGCCACAAGACATTAAAACTATTTTAGAACAAAAAGATAGAACAAAAGCAGGAGCAACTGCCCCTGCTTGTGGTTTGTATCTTTATCAAATAGATTATGACTAGTTTGCAGGAGCTTCTTGCGACTTAGCCTGAGCTTGCTTACGAGCCATATAAAGACCAGCAAAATCTATTGGATTTAGCATTATTTGTGGCTGAGAACCTTCCATCAAGCAATGAGTTACAATATTGCGAGCAAAAGGAAACATCAATCTTGGAATCTCTATCATCAAAATTGGCTCAATATGATCCAAAGGTGCGTCTATTTTTGCGTTTGCAACATAGCTTAACTCTAAAATAAACAAAATTTTATCTTCTTGCATTGCTTTTAGGTTTAGGTTTAGACCAACATCAAACGTTTGGTTCTCTTTTTGATTAGCATTAACATCAACACTAACCTCAATTTTTGGCTCAACTTTACCAATAGGGTCAGCCAAAACCTCAAAAGACAAATCTTTTATATATTGACGCAAAACTGCAATACCAATTTGAGGTTTGTTGTTTGCTTGTTCACTCATTTTTTGCTCTCCTTTATTATAAGTTATTATCTGTTTTAGCCCAGATAATTGCTTTGGTCAAATCTTTATGGTTGATAATCCTATTGTTTTAACTTATATTATGCTTAGTAAAAATATAAATTAGAGGATAAGATGTCAGCAGATATTGTAATATTGCTTGTATTAGTAGGGGTTATAGTCTTCAAATTAAGGAGCATTTTGGGAACAAAAGCAGATACTAGTGTTTCTGTTGACAAAGAAGATGTTGCTAAAATTTTTGAAATATTGGATAAAAGCGTTCAAAAGTCTGCAGAAAAACCTGCACAAAATTCTGTTATTGAGCCAGAAAATGTTAGCGATTTAGATAAAGCATTAGCACAAATCCCTAATTTTGATAAAGATAAATTTATAAATAATGCAAAAAAGGCTTTTGAAATTATTGTTGTGAGCTTTAGCAAAGAAGACACTCAAACACTAAAACCTCTTTTGAGCAAAAGCTTGTTTAAGAAGTTTAATGATATTATTTTGCAAAGACAAGCAGATGAAATTAGAGCAGAAACAGATTTTATTGGGTTTAAGCAAGCCGTAATTGTTGATGCAAAAATTAGCAAAAATGAGACTGCAAAAATTGTAGTAAAATTTGTATCAGAACAAGTAAACCTTATAAAAAACAACAAAAATGAAATTATTGAAGGTGATGAGAATTTTATTCAATCTATTACCGACAATTGGACTTTTGAAAAAGACATTAAATCATCTAGCCCAATATGGCTACTTTCTACGACAAAAAAGCAATGAAAAAATTTTTATATACCATAATAATTTGCTTAGCTTTGACAGCTTGTCCTGAGCAAGAAAAAACCAAAGAACCAACTCCAACGCCTAAAAAAGACGTGAGTAAAGCCATTGAGCTGCAAAAAGTTGACTTTGCGGAGATAAAAAATTGGAACAAAGACAATTTTGCTCAAGCTATTCCAGCTTTTGAGGCAAATTGTAATCAAATTGCTAAGATAAAAAGCGCGGATTTGGGGATTAGCCAAATAAAAATATCAACCAAAGATTATCAACAAATATGTAAAGATTTTTTTGCTCAAGACATTAACTCTTCTAATGAGTTTAGACAATTTATTGAAGATAACTTTGCTCCACATTTGGTCATTGCTAACGGCGATGCTCATGGCAAATTTACGGCATATTATGAAGCAGAAATCAACGCATCTTATCAACCAAGCAAAAAATACAAATACCCAATATATTCAACCCCAAAAGACTTGGTAAAAGTTAGCCTTAAAGATTTTGGAGAGAACTTACCAGATGTTGATGTGGTTGGTAGAGTTAAAGACGGTAATCTTGTGCCTTACTATACCCGCAAAGAAATAGAAGATTCTGAATTTGATGCTCCTATTTTGTTGTGGGGTGACAGCTATATAGATATCTATATTATGCAAATTCAAGGATCAGCTGTTGCTAAGTTAGAAAACGGCGAAGAAGTTAGGGTTGGATATCAAGGCAATAATGGACATAAGTTTTTGGGAATTGGAAGTATCTTGCTTTCTCAAAACTTGCTAAAGCCCAATCAAGCAAACATGATTGCTATTAAAGAGTGGCTTATTGAAAATCCTGAATTAGGAATGGAAAATATGCAAAAAAATGACAGGTTTATCTTTCATAGGCTTGTTAAAAGAAATGGTCCAATCGGAGCTTTTAATGTTGTGTTGACGGCTGGCAGAAGTATGGCGGTTGACAAAACAATTATTCCACTAGGTGCGTTGCTTTGGATAGACACCACCACTCCAGACAAAAAGCCTCTGCAAAAACTTGTTGCTGCACAAGATATTGGCGGAGCCATAAAAGGCGGAGTTAGAGGGGATTATTTTTGGGGAAGTGGAAGCGACGAAGTGCTACGATTAGCTGGCGCTATGAATGCTCAAGGAAGCTACTTTATATTCTTGCCAAAGGAATAAGTAAATGACTGATGATGATAAGGACTGGTCAGAGCTTACCAAAAATATTAAAAAAATTAACAAGCCAGAAAAAGTTATTTATAAAAAAGAAATTGAGATAAAAGTTACTCCCAAAATTACTCAAAACAAAATTTATCAAGGCTCGCAATTACAAGAGTTAGAAATAGGAGAGTTTAGGGATGTTGATGCAAATCTTGCCTCAAGATTCAAAAATGACAATTACCGAATCGAGGCAGAGCTTGACTTGCATGGATACACTGAAGATAAGGCGTATAATAGAGTTATTAGCTTTGTAAAAAACGCCTATTTGAGCAAAAAAAGATGTATTGCAATCATCACAGGCAAAGGTTTGCACAAAAACTACGAAGATAATATTTTTGCAAGCAGAGGCGTGCTTAAAAACTTGGTCCCTCAATGGCTTAATCAGACAGAATTGCGTGCTATGATTTTGGCAATCACTCACCCTAAGCCAGAAAAAGGCGGAGAAGGAGTGATTAAAATCTTGCTAAGAAGACAACGTAGATAAACTTTGCAAACTTATTTTTTAAGAAAACTTTGCTAAAAGCGCTTGATAAGCTGCTGACAAGTTTTTGAATTTTTCTTCCATCTCTTTGTTGTCTTTGTGCAAATCTGGGTGATACTTTTTTGCCAGTTTTTTGTATTGTTTTTTTATTTTTGCTAGAGTTAAGCTATCTGTTGTTTCTAGTTCCATAGTTTTTAAGAAGGCTTTTTCTTTGCCATTAAAATAAACATCTTGCTTAGAAGAAAAACTGCTTGCGTAATCACCAAAGAACTCAAAGTCATCTTTTATATTGTAACCAAAATTATACTTTATTTTTGATCTAAAGCTCTTAAAATGCATTTGCTCCTTTGGATTTGTAGAATCCTTAGACTCTTCTTCTGGCTCATCACCATAATAGTTCCACTTTGCATTATATGCTTGCACATGCTCTAAGCAAAACCACAAATATTCTTTGAGGTTTTTGTCCTTTGGGGCTTTGTATTCTCCCGCTTTGTCGCATCCTTCAAAACAACACTTATGATATTTATTGTCATTTTGAGGGGCAAAATATTTTTTAGTTTTTACAGCTTTTTTTATCATTTTGCTTGTTTTTCTTTTTTTAGTTGTATTTTCTTATCTTATAGTATAACATCAATCTTGCTATTTTTGCAATAGCATAGCAAAAAGTAAATAACATAGAGAGCATCATTATGACAAAATTGGTAAACAAAGTGGTTTTTATCAATAACCGAAGAACAAGTATGAGACTCTGCCACACCGAGTGGAAGTTGCTTGATATTATGTGCACAAAAGAGCAAATAACTCGCAATGATTTTATTGAAAGAATCGAAAACACTAACATAACAACTCTAGGGCTAACCTATTACACAAGACTTTTTTTGATGTTATATTTTTATAACAAATCTCCTCTAGGAGAGATAAAAAACAAACGCAAAGGCATTGGCAATCAATCCTTGGTAACAGAAATCTTAACAGCATTAACAAAATCTTCTTATTAAACGGGTAATTATTTATTGAAAATTTAAGTAATAACCATATAATTACACATAAAATTATAGATATTAGGAAGTATTATGCCAGAATTGCCCGAAGTAGAAACCGTAAAAAATGGCGTCCAAAAAGCCTTAGGGCTGGCGTTAATAAAAAAGGTTAAGATATATAATAGCAAATTTAGGATACCCGTTCCCGAAGACATTGAACAAAAGCTTTCTTTAAGGCAAATTGTTAAATACCATCGCATTGGCAAATATTTTATAATTAACCTAGACAATAATCTTAGCATTATTTGGCATCTAGGTATGAGTGGCAAAATAAAAATCTTTAAATCACTACCCGAATCGCTACAAAAGCATGATCATATAGTGATAGAAACATCTAATGGATGCTTGGTTTTTAATGACGCAAGAAGATTTGGAATTTTTACTTATAGTAATACTAGCAACTTGTATGAGCATAATTTTTTTGCAAAAATGGGTGTTGAGCCTTTTTCTGACAAATTTGATGCCAAATATTTGTTCGAGCAGCTTAAAAACAAAACGAATCCAATAAAAGTGTCTCTTTTAGATCAAAAGATTGTAAATGGCATTGGCAATATTTATGCTAGCGAGATTTTATATGATGCAAGAATTTCTCCACTTAGAATATCTAAAAATGTTTCTCTCAAAGAATGCGAATCCATTGTAATAAGCACAAAAAAGATATTACAAAAAGCAATAGATAATGGTGGCTCAACCTTAAAAGATTATCAAAAACCAGATGGTAGTTTAGGATATTTTCAGAATATGCACGCAGTTTATGGCAAAGAAGGGCAAAAATGCCCTAATTGTGCTTGCGATATTTGTAAAAATAGTGCTATAAAGAAAATTGTCCAAGCTGGACGCTCTAGCTTTTATTGTCCAACCTTGCAAAAGTGAGACTAAAATGAATAGATTATATAAATTTGTAGCAATTTGTAGCTTGGCAATAATTTGCCAAACCAATCCTGTGCTTTCGGCAGAGTTTATTGACGGACTAGAAGATATTCCCAAAATAGAAGAGATGATCCAAATAGAAAATGAAACTGTTTCTTTTGGAAACGAACAGGCTCGCTTTGTAGAAACATATTTTTTAACACAAAATACAAATTTTGATAAAATTGCAAACTTTTATCAACAAACCTTACCTCAATTAGGTTGGAAACTTATAAAACAACGCAATAATTTCTTGCAATTTAGACGAGATGTTGAAATACTAGAAATAGCAAAAGAAAATGAATTAACCAGAATTACGCTAAAAAGCAAAAATTAGGATTATGAATATGGAACAAAATAACGTTATTGTAGATAAAAAAGACCAGATAGCAACCGTTACTATTGACAGCAAAACTGAGCTAAATTTTATTAGCCCAGAAACACTAAACGAACTATCTCAAAAGCTAATTGCTCTAGACCTGGACGAGACTGTTGAAGCCATTATCATCAGAGGATCTGAAAATAATTTTTCTGCAGGAATCGAAGTTAATAGCTTTATTAAAAATGTTAACAGCGAAATGGTTGACAAGATGATGGACGATTTTAATAGAATTAGTGAGCTAAAAAAACCAACAATAGCTGCCGTAAACGGGGTTGCTCTTGGACTGGCTAGCCAGATTGCTCTTTCTTGTGATATTATTTTTGCCTCAGACAATGCATATTTTGGATACCCTGATTTGAGCATAAATATTATTCCAGCTTTTGGAGCTACTCAACTTCTGCCCAAAGTTATTGGCAAACCCAAAACCCTAGAAATGATGCTTACAGGAAAAGGACTTACAGCAAAACAAGCAGACTCATATGGCTTAATTAGTCGCATTGTTCCTCTTAAATATTTGTTTGAAGAAGCAGATAAGGTAGCAAAAAACATTATCAAAATACCAACAAGTACTGTGATTACAGTAAAAGAACTTACAGACACTGGTTTTGACAACATTAGCCTTGCAGATGGACTAGAAATTGAAAGACAAATTTATAAATCTGCAATAGATTCGGACAAGTTTAAGCTAAACCTTGCAAATTTTGCTAAAAAATAGCCAATAATTTGATTTTTTTAAAAATTATTGTTGACTAAAGCGACTTATAGAGTTTATAAAGCTAGTCAGATAATTTAAATTGTTTAACTTAATAAAACAGGATATAAGAATATGGCCAATCATAAATCGGCAAAAACTAGAATTAAAAGAAATACTAAACGTAGCATGATTAACGGTGCTCGCAAAAGCAGAGTTCGTACTTTTGTTAAAAAAGTAGAAGCAGCTATTGCAGACAACAATAAAGCCTTAGCACAAGAAGTATTTAAAACTGCAGAATCTGAATTGATGAGAGCTGCCCGCAAAGGCATCTTCCCATTGAATAAAGTTGCAAGAACAGTTTCTAATCTTTCTAAAAAAATCAAAGCTATTTAATCTTTTTAGATTTTTTGCAAAAGCCGTTTAGCTAATTAGCTAGA
>CAYJKS010000057.1:5188-6840 GCA_964370705.1 uncultured Azospirillaceae bacterium | reverse complement strand
TATTTGCTCCCAAGTCCATTTGGGGTTGATTGAGATTTGACTTTTGATTTACAAACTCATTTTCTGGAACAAATTCTATATCATTACTAAAATCTTTTGTTTTTACATAATATTTTTTTCCATTAGAATCTATTGGCGTTTTTCCGCTAAAAATATCTTCTAAAATTTTTCTAGTTTCATTTGTCATAACATTTTCCTTTTAAGATTTAAAACTACAAAAGCAGAAGAAAAATCTTCTGCTTTTTAGATTGATTATAAAAAAATACCAGATAAATAAACTTAAAGACGTTTAACAAAAAGCTAAACGTCTTTAGATTCACCTATACTAGTATGACAATTTTTATTGCATACTATGTCACAATAATCAAGCATTTTTTTGCTAATGCCTTGATTTTGTGGATAACTTGCAAATATTTTCTGGTGTTATATTTTTTTCTGGCTCCTTTTTTGTCACTCTCGTGCTTCTTTTTTCTGTCACTCTCGTGCTTGACACGGGAGTCCACCTACAAGCACGCCCCATGCCGACAAGTAGATTAAGCCCGAAAATGACGAAGAGGAGCGCAACAATAGCAAAGAGCATAAAATAACAAAAAAAAGACAGGGAAAAAATCCCTGTCTTTTAATTTTACTAATCAAAGATTAGCTAGCTTTTGAACAGCAGCAAGAAGAACAATTTTTGCTTTCTGCACATTTTTTTGCCTTAATTGCAGCTTGAGCAGCAGCCAAGCGAGCAACAGGAACACGGAATGGAGAGCATGAAACATACTTCAATCCACATTCTTGGAAGAACTCGATTGATTCTGGATCACCACCATGCTCACCACAAACACCCAATTTGATTGTTGGACGAGTTGCGCGACCAGCTTCACAAGCGTGTTTTACTAAGCTACCAACACCAGCAACGTCAATTGTTGCAAATGGATCAGCAACATAAACGCCTTTTGCACGGTATTCGTCTAAAATAGCACCTGTATCATCACGGCTCATACCCAATGTTGTTTGAGTTAAGTCGTTTGTTCCAAAACCAAAGAACTCTGCAGATTCTGCAATCTCACCAGCCAAAATAGCTGCACGAGGAAGCTCAATCATAGTTCCGATTTGATATGCTACTTCTGTACCTTTTTCTGCAAAAACTTTTTTAGCAGTTGCTCTAATTACGTCTGCAACTAGATCAAATTCTTTTTTAGAGCCAATCAAAGGAACTTCGATTTCTGGCAATACGTTTTTGCCTTTTGCTTTAACTTCAATAGCTGCTTCTAAAATAGCTCTTGTTTGCATTGCAGGAATTTCTGGATATGTAACAGCCAATCTACAACCACGGTGTCCAAGCATTGGGTTAGATTCGTGCAAAGCTTCTGCTCTTTCTTTAACATATTCTAATGATACGCCAGCATGAGCTGCCAATGTTTGCATATCTTCTTCGCTATGAGGTAAGAACTCGTGCAAAGGAGGATCAAGCAAACGAACAGTTACTGGTAGTCCATCCATAATCTCAAACAATTCAACAAAGTCTTGTTTTTGGTGAGGAAGTAATTTTGCTAATGCTTTTTCTCTGTCTGCCAAATTATCTGCCAAAATCATTTCTCTAACGTCTTGGATTCTTGCACCATCAAAGAACATATGCTCAGTTCTACATAAACCAATACCTTCAC
>CAYJKS010000057.1:1548-5178 GCA_964370705.1 uncultured Azospirillaceae bacterium | reverse complement strand
AAATTCAATAGCATTTTTTGCATCATTTGGAGTTTCTGCATTTGCACGAACTTGCATAGTTCTAGCATCATCAACCCAAGACATCAACTTACCAAAGTTGCCTGTCATTTCTACTTTAACTGTTGGAACAGCACCTTCAATAATTTGACCTTTTGCACCGTCAATAGAAACCCAATCACCTTCTTTTACTGTATAGCCAGAAGATGTTGTGAATTTTTTGTCTGCATAAGAAATTTTGATGTCATTAGAACCAGACACGCAAGGCTTACCCATACCACGAGCAACCACAGCAGCGTGAGAAGTCATACCACCACGAGCAGTAATAATACCTTCTGCAGCGTCCATACCACCAATATCTTCAGGAGAAGTTTCTACACGAACAAGCATAACTTTTTCGCCTTTTGCTTTCCATGCTTCTGCTTCTTCAGCAGAGAATACTGCACGACCAACAGCCGCACCAGGAGAAGCTGGCAAACCAGATGCAATAACATTTTTTGGAGCATTTGGATCTAGCATTGGGTGCAATAATTGATCTAATTGCTCAGCATTTACTTTTAAGATAGCTTCTTCAGGAGTGCATAGGCCTTCTTCAACCATTTCTACAGCGATTCTAACAGCAGCAGCTGCAGTTCTTTTACCGTTACGAGTTTGTAGCATCCAAAGTTTACCATGCTCAATTGTAAACTCCATATCTTGCATATCTTTGTAGTGATTCTCTAATTTAGTTCTAACATCACAAAGCTCTGCATACATAGATGGCATAATTTCTTCTAGAGACTCACCATTACCAATAGATGCCATTGGAAGAGGAGTTCTAATACCAGCCACAACGTCTTCACCTTGAGCGTTTACCAAATATTCACCATAATAAATATTTTCGCCAGTTGCTGGGTCACGAGAGAAGCAAACACCAGTTGCACAATCATCACCTGCATTACCAAACACCATTGCTTGACAGTTTACAGCTGTTCCCCAGTCGCCTGGAATATTGTTTAATTTACGGTAAGTAACAGCTTTTTGAACCATCCAAGAATTAAACACAGCACCAATACCACCCATAAGCTGAGCCCAAGGATCTAATGGAAATTCTTTACCCAATTTTTTACCAATAGCTTTGAACTCTTCAACTAGTTCTTTTAAGTCTTCAGCTGTTAGTTCTGTATCTAGTGTATAGCCTTTTCTTTCTTTCATAGCTTCTAAAGCATGTTCAAAGTTATCGATGTCTGCTTCTAAAACCACGTCAGAATACATCATGATAAAACGACGGTATGAGTCATACGCAAATCTTTCATCACAAGAAGCTGCTGCCAAAGATTTTACTGTGTCATCATTAAGACCCAAGTTCAAAACAGTGTTCATCATACCTGGCATAGATACTCTAGCACCAGAACGAACAGAAAAAAGCAATGGGTTGGTAGCATCACCAAATTTTTTGCCCATAACGCCTTCAACATATTCAACTGCAGATTTAACTTGATTCTCTAATTCTGTTGGATAATTTTTGCCATTTGCATAGTAGTGTGTGCACACTTCTGTTGTTACAGTAAATCCTGGAGGAACAGGCAAGCCAACAAGGTTCATTTCTGCCAAGTTAGCACCTTTACCACCAAGAAGATTTTTCATACTAGCGTCGCCTTCTGCTTCGCCGTTTCCGAAAGTATATACCCATTTTGTCATGGTTATTTTAGCTCCTATAGCTTTTGTGTTAAAAACAAGAATCATCAATGATTCATAAAATTCTTTTCAAACTTATACCAGTTTAGTTAAGTCTTCAAGTAAAAAAATAAACTTTTGCCTATATTTTAGCTAATTAGGCTTAAATTTTTGCCCTTATTGTTCTTGCAAAAAAAACTTGACCAATAGACAAAAATATGTCAATCTATATGTAGATAGACAGATAATGGAGAATAACCATGGAACATAAGCTGAGCATTCAAAATAAAATAAGAAAATTTTTGAGGATGAAGCCTGTTACACAAACACTCAAATATTCTGATGGCCTACACCCTAGAGCAAGAAGAAATTATGACGAAGATTACAAAAGTTGGCGCGCTGCCACAACAATCTTTAATGACGACTTTTCTCCCAAAAGCATAACATATATGAACCCTAATATTTCTATGAGTAATAAAACTACAAGTATCGTAGAGTATGAAAAAGATCACACTATCTACACAAATAGATACCCCTACAATGATTATGCAATCAAGACCTTTGTTCCAACAAGTGGCGGAAAAAGTTATGATTTAATGTGTGACGGCATGGGGCAACCTATTACTGGCTCAAGACCTGCCATTAACTATAAGTCTAACCATGTGTATGACAACTTTGTTGAAGGGCACAAACTAGGCGAAACTTGCTATTCAAACAACCCTAGTGCTTCCATGCTCGCAGAAATAGAAAGACAAAAAGCTATTCTAAAAAAAGCCCGTGAGCTCATAAAGAACTATGACAAAGAAGGGCTAGATAAACTAGTATCAGAAGCGTTAATAGAAAGAGACGAAATCAGCAAAAAAGCAAATGAGTCGGTTGATGTTTCTACAAAGATTTCACAAGCTAGAGAAAAAGTTACTTCTGAAAAAAGCAAAAATACAGAAATTGATAAAGCACAACAATCACCAGAAGTTAATGATACTCCCAATAACACCACTAGCAAACCAATAGAAAATAAAGTTGTTAAACATCTTATAGATCAAAACAACAATCAAAAATAACACAAATTACATATACAAAAAAATAGAGCCTAAAAGGGCTCTATTTTGCTTATAACATCTATGGAATTATCTATCAATTTTTGTTTATTTTCTTTTGACATTTTTTCAAAAATTATTTTCTTCAAAACTTGTATTGTCTTTGTGCGTAGCAAGTCATACATCTCATCTTTAGTTTTTGCTTTAGCATAATTTATTTCTGCTTCAGCGTCTTTTATCTTTGCATTATTTCTTTGCTCAATTTCTGCCAGACTTTGTTTTTTTAGCAACGCAATATCTTTTTTTGATTGCAACAAAATCGCTTTTGTATCTTCTTCAATACTTTCTAGTTTTTTTGCATAATTTGCAAAAAGTTCTCTAGCCTCTTCTTTTAGCTCTGATGCTTCTTTAATATTACTAGCAATAAGCAGCTTTTTTTTATCAAACATCGCTTTTATCATAGCTTTTATTGGACAATACAAAGCCAAAACCACCAAAACAAATGCCACCCCACTCCAAAATGTTGGCGTTTGCACAACAGGCACATTTGCATGAGAACCATGCTCATGAATAACTTCTTGGCTCAAAGGCTGATTGTTTATAAGTATAACCTTTTGCTCTTTATCTAAAACAGTTTTATCCAAAAGATTCGTCCTTTGCTTGTTTGGTAATATCTTCTCTAGACACACTATCAACACCAATTTTGCTAAGAATTTTTTCTCCCAAATCAACCGAAATATCTTCTATTTGCATCAAGACTTCTTCACGCAGTTTTGCTATTTCTGCTTTATTTTGTTGCAATTGTTGCGCCAACTGCTGATTACTTTTTATCTCAGCTTGTTCAACCAACGCATTTATTTCAGCTTGCATTTTTTGCATATTTTCTTCGGATTTATCTTGTGCTTTTTTTATAGATTTTTGATATATCTCTAGTTTTTCT
>CAYJKS010000057.1:0-1538 GCA_964370705.1 uncultured Azospirillaceae bacterium | reverse complement strand
TGCCAAAGTCTTAAACTCACTTGCAGCTAACAAATAATCATCTATTTTATTTTGTCTTTGCAACATAATATCTTTTATCCTTGGCACAAAAAACCTAGACATTATAAAAAACATTGCAAAAAAGCAAATCAGCAACCAAAATAATTGCGAAGCAAATGTAGACGTGTCTAACTGAGGCATTTATTAGCTTCCAGTTAACATAACAAGAGCAACAACCAAAGCATACAAAGCAATAGCCTCAACTGCAGCAAATCCTGCCCAACCATAAATATCTACATCTTTTTTTACTTGCGGGTTACGACCAACTGTGTTTATCATTGTTACCCAAATTTTTGTAACACCCCAAGATGCAACTGTCATCGTCATAACACAAAGAGCTGCTCCAATATAAACCATAGAATCCATAGAATTATCCTCTCAAAATAAAATTAAAAAATTAGTGTCCTCTTACTGCATCGCTCAAATATATACAGCTCAAAACAGTGTATATAAATGCTTGAAGCAAAGCAATAAATATTTCAAATACAATAATACAACCTTCAAATATCAAAGGCACAAAACCAAATACCCCCAAAGTCACAACAAAACCCGCAATAATTTTGAGCATTATATGTCCGACTACCATGTTTGCAACTAAACGAACCGTCAAGCTAAATGGCTTAGAAAGCAAAGATATTACTTCAATAGGCACCACTAATGGAGCCATTACCATTGGAATACCTTTGGGCATAAAGATTCTAAAATATTCTAATTTTTTCTTCTTTATTCCCATAACCATATTAAAGAACAATCCCAAAAGTGCCAAGCCACCAACAGCTGCAATATGTGATGTAAAAGTAAAAGCATACGGAAACAAGCCAAGCACATTGCCAAAAGCTACAAACAAAAACAAACTAAATATAAAACTAAAATACTTTAAGCCCTCATATCCCACATTCTCTTTAACAATTCCTGCCACAAAATCATACAAACTCTCTGGCACTAATTGCGCATATCCTGGGATTATTGTTGGCTTTCTTAAACATATTGCAAAGACGAGTTTGTAAAAGACAAATCATAACCACCAATTTCTATTGGGACAATAGGCTTAATAACAAATTGCTCTAATGGGTTTGACATCTAATTACCCCCATTTTCTTCTTGTGCATCTTCTTTGCTAAGCAATCTAAATATATTTAAAAAACCTGCGACGCTACCTAATAGCAAAAAAACAATCAAAGCTAGTGGTCTAGAAGCTAGCAATATATCTAGAGCATATCCAATTCCTGAGCCAACAACAATTGCTGCCAAAAACTCTGTTATAATCACATATACTTTTTGCATAGCTTTTGAAGATGTTTGGGTTTGCAAAGAATAATTTTGCTCTTTGCCTTTATTTTGCAAAAATTCTATTTTTTTTGCTAATATCTCTATGTCTTTAGGGCAACTATTCACAAAACTTACCTTTATTTATATTTTTTATAGCTTACAAATATTCATTTATTTTACTTATAAATACGGTTATACTAGGCAAACCGTCTATAAACATTTCTTTATCA
>CAYJKS010000056.1:768-6876 GCA_964370705.1 uncultured Azospirillaceae bacterium | reverse complement strand
TATACATAAATAAAATAGATATTATCAATATGCGAGCAATAAAAGACGCATCTGTTGATATAGGGCTTTATTCGCAATACATAAAAGTTGCCCTTGAAAATGATTTGGGGCAAACAAATACTGCCATAAAACCTGTAATAGAAGTGGGGATAGGATATGGATATGCTGTGTTTTCTCAGCTCATAAAGCCATATATCTTGCCTAAAATTGGTTATAGGTATAATGATGTTAATAACTTCTATGTTGCCCCTGAGTTGGGAGTAATCATAAAACCTATTGATGATGCAAAAATTGTTATCAATTATGAAAAATACTTTGATTCAAAAGCTAATAATAGAAATTATAATGAAAAATTTGCTATAAATTTTGCATATTTACTTAATGAAAATACTACTTTATACTCTAAATATAATAAATATTCAGATACCTCTTATAATAAAGATGAACTTGTTGTTGGTATTGGGTATAATTTTTGATGCAAGGAGGCAGGATGAAAATTTTGGTTGGAGTAAGTGGTGGAGTTGATTCTGCCGTAGCAGCTTCGATATTAAAAGATCAAGGTCATGAGGTTTTGGGGGCAACAATGTCTGTTTGGGATAAAGAACGTATCTTAAATAAGGCAAAAGGTTGCTTTACGGCAAATCAAGAAAATGACATTGCTGAGGCAAGGCAAATTTGCAACGATTTGGGAATTGATTATGATGTTATTGATTGTAATGAAGAATATAAAAAAATTGTAATATCTAATTTTAGATCAGAATATTTGGCTGGCAGAACGCCAAATCCTTGTATTGTTTGTAATTCTTTAATCAAGTTTAATGCATTACCTGCTGGCGCTAGGGCTAAAGGAATTGACTTTGATAAATTTGCAACAGGGCATTATGTGAGATTAAAATACAATCAAGAGCTTAATCGTTATCAATTGCAACAAGCTGTTGATGTCAAAAAAGATCAGTCATATTTTTTGTATCGACTAACCCAAGAGCAACTAGCAAATGTTATTTTTCCGCTAGGGGAATATACCAAGGAAAAAACTAGAGAAATCGCTTTAAAATTGGGGCTAAAAGTTCATGACAAAAATGATAGTCAAGATTTTTATTCTGGTGATATTAATGACGTATTAGGATTTTGTCCTAAAGAGGGTAATATTGTTAATAAAGAGGGAAAAATCTTAGGAAAGCATTTGGGTATATGGAATTATACAATAGGGCAAAGAAAGGGACTAGGCGTTAGTGCCGACAGACCGCTATTTGTTACTGGTTTTAATAAAGAAAAAAACGAGGTAATTGTTGGCTATTTGGAAGATGGGCAAAAAAATACGCTTATTGCAAGTAGCATCAATTGGCTGTCTATTGATCAAATAGATAAAAAAACTTTAGTAAATGCCAAAATACGTTCAACTCAAGCCCCAGCAAAGGCTTGGATAAGCAATTTGCCAGATGACAAATTGTTGGTTGAGTTTGAAGAATTGCAAAAATCTATTGCAATAGGGCAATCTGCTGTTTTTTATGATGACGACGGCTTTGTTTTGGGTGGCGGTATTATTGAAAGTGCTGCAATAATTTAATGATGGAAAAATAAATGTATAAAAAAAACTTTGAAAATTGTGCTAAGCTAATTGGCAATACTCCTTTTGTGAAAATAAACTTCTTATATAAAGGCAAGCCTTGCCATATTTTTGCAAAACTAGAATACTATAACTTAACAGGAAGCATCAAAGATAGGGCTGTTCTTTATATGTTGGAGCAGGCATATGCTAAAGGAGAGCTTAAAAAAGGTGACAAAGTTGTTGAGGCAACAAGCGGCAACACAGGGATTTCTTTGTCTGCAATAGCCTCGATGCTAGGTAATGATGCCGAGATTTTTATGCCAGATTGGCTCAGCATTGAGCGTCAGAATCTAATGCGTTCTTATGGTGCAAAGCTAAACTTAATATCTAGAGAAGAGGGCGGTTTTTTGACTGCTATATCTCAAGCTAAAGATATGGCTAAAAATGACAATGTTTATATGTTGCAACAATTTTCTAATGTAGATAATACAAAAGCTCATTATCTAAGCACTGGATTAGAGATTTTGAATGGACTAAAAAAACATGGTCTAAATATAGATGCTTTTGTTGCAGGGGCAGGAACTGGCGGAACAATTATGGGTGTGGCTAAAAGGCTAAGAGAAAATAACCCAGATGTTAAGGTTTTTCCCATAAAGCCTAAAAGCTCGCTTAATTGTGAAGTAAAACTTGGTGGGCACAAGATAGAAGGTATTTTTGATGATTTTATTCCAGATTTGCTCAAATTAGATGAGTTAGATAAAACTATTCATATTAACGATAATGATGCAATTATTATGGCACAAAAAATATCAAAAGAGCTTGGAATAGGTGTTGGTATTTCTTCTGGTGCAAACTTTTTGGGAGCGGTTAGTTTGCAAGAAAGTAATAAGGTTGTGGCAACTATTTTTTGTGATGATAATAAAAAATACTTTTCTACAGATTATGCTAAAGTAATTGAGCCTAAAGAAGATTATATTTCAACAGATATAAAACTTATAGATTTTGAAGTTTTGTAAATTGCAATTTGCCCAAAAAATAACCGAAGTCTATGACCTCGGTTATTTTTTTGACAATATAAAGACTTAGTCAGCTAGACCAATTTGACGTAATTTTACTCTTACATCATAATCTTTGCCATAAGCATTGATTAGTTGATCTTTGGCTTGGGTGTCTATATCTAATCTAAGTTGTGCATTTATCATCTCTTTTTCTTCATTGCTTAATTCTTTAGAATCAGCAAGAGAAGCCGTTTGAACAATGATTTTTGCATTTTCTTTTTCAAGCACATTAACTTCTGTCATGTCTTCATTAAAAAGCATATTTATTTCTACTGGAGAAAGCTCTGCAAAGACTTGAGATCTATCTAATGGCTTAGTTGTGGTGTATCCTAATCCATATCTTTTTGCCACATCTTTTATTTTGTCGCCATTTTCTAGGTCAAACACTACGTTATTTATGGTTTCTTGAGCAATTGCCGCACGTTCGTTTTCTTCCCATATTTTTTCAATTTCTGGCAAAACATTTTCTATGCTTTGAACAGTTGCTTCTTTTATATTGTCGATTCTAACAAAAACAAAGCCAGCATCGTCTTCTATCATTTGACTAATCTCGTTTTGATTGTAAGAAAAAACAGCATCTATAAAGTCGTTACTATATTGCAAAAGTTTGTGTTGTTTTGGAAAACTTGCAACATCGCCGTTTTCTTGCACTTGTTTAGCAGTATAAATTTTTACTTCCATGTTTTGGGCAATATCTTCTAATGAGCTTCCTTGTCCAATCATGTCTTCTATATTAGCAACTTGGTTATACGCCTCATCATATACAATCTCGCTTTTAATTGTATCTTCGATAGATTTTTTTGCTTGAGATAAGTCAATTTTTGCCTCATCTTTAATGCTAACAACTTTCATTATGTGCCAGCCAAAGCTAGATTTGATTGGGCCAACAACATCATTTTTGTTAGCTGCAAAAACTGCGTCAGACAATTCATTTATTAGCATATCTTTAGAGATATATCCTAACTCAGTATCTTCTTTTTGTTGGTTTGCGTATTCTGTTGCAACTCCATAAAAGTTGCTACCACTTGCAATTTTTGCGGCAGCTTTAGTTGCTGTATCTTCGTCATCAAACAAAATTTGCAAGACATCACGGGTTTGAGGTTCAACAAAATCTTGTATATTTGCATTATAGTATTCTTCTATTTGAGCAGAAGAAATTTCTATGTTCTTGGCAATATCTTCATTAGAGACAATAATAAAACTAACATCTCTGTTTTCTGGCAAAGTAAAAGCTGAACTAAAGTCTTGATAAAATTGCTCAACTTCTTCTGCAGATATTTCTCTGTCTATTTTGATGTCTTTTTCATTTACTGTAATATATTGAAAAACTTTTCTTTGTCCTTGAATGGCATAAGCATATTGAGTTAATACACTTGGTACATTCATTTGGCTAGAAGGGTTTTGAATTAAGAATTGCTTTTGCAAGTCATTTTTGATTGCTTGAATGTATAATGCTTCGTTTAGACCGCTATCTCTTAAAAAGGCATCAAATCTTGCACGATTAAATGAACCATCTTGGTTTAGGAATTGGACTTGTGAGAATATAATTTTTTTGACCAATTCATCGCTTATATAGACTTTTTGTTGCTGAGCAGTCTCTTTAGTAATTAGATTGCTTAAATCTTTTGCAACAACATCAGCGGCAATTAGTTTGTATACTTCGTCGGTTATTTCAAAATCATCACCAAAGATGCTTCTAGCAATTTGAGCCTGTTGATTTATCTGAAAATCAAACTCTTGCTTAGTAACTGTTTGATCATTAACTTTAATAACTGCTGGATTTGTTGTTGCTGTATCAATGTATCCAGAGATACCAAATAAAGAAACAAAGCTAAGTGCTGTTATGGTTAAAAGAGCTTTTGTTGCCCAAGAATCTTGTGCTTTACGCAATTTAGTAATCATTTTTATACTACCTTAATAAATTAAACTATATTAGAATATAAAGTATTTATAAATATATGCAATTGCAAAATATTCATGTTGAAAAGTTTTTTTCACTAGAAAAATATTTTTTATTGTGTTAGTTTGAGGCAAATGTAATTTTTTAAGGAAAAGTTTATGGCTAGAAAGTTAATGATTGCAGGCAATTGGAAAATGAACTGCTTAATGGAAGAAGGTGTTGGATTAGCAAAATCTGTTGCTAGTGGTGTAAAAGAAATGGGCAAATTAAATGTTGATTTTTTGGTATGTCCGCCAGCTACAATATTGTTTAATGTAAAAAAAGCTCTTAGAGGAGCAAAGGTAGCACTTGGTGGACAAGATGCTCATTTTGCCGTTAGCGGAGCACATACAGGTGACATTAGTGCATCTATGTTAAAAGACATTGGTTGTAGTTATGTGTTGCTTGGACACTCAGAAAGAAGAGCTGACCATAATGAAAGCAATGACCTAATTGCAAAAAAAGCTGTTAGTGCTTATGAAGCAGGCTTAAAGGCAGTTGTTTGTATTGGTGAGACTTTGGAGCAAAGAGATAACGGTGAGACTATTGCAGTTTGTAGTGAACAAATTTTAGGCTCTGTTCCAAATAATGCAACATCTAGCAATACAATTATTGCTTATGAACCTGTTTGGGCAATTGGAACCGGCAAAACACCAACATCTCAAGATGTGCAAGAAGTGCATGCTGCCATTAGAAAGGTAATTGCAAAAAAATTAGGAAAATCTGTTGCATCTAAAATGCGTATATTGTATGGTGGCTCAGTTAAACCTAGTAATGCAAAAGAATTTTTGTCTTTGCCAGATGTTGATGGAGCCTTGATTGGTGGTGCAAGCCTTAAAGCCGAAGACTTTTTGGCGATTGCAAAATCTGTTAGTTAATTTTATAAGGATTGTTCAAAAATGAGCACAATTTTATTAGTAATACATTTGTTAGTTGCTATCTTTTTAGTAACATTTATCTTGCTTCAACGTTCTGGTGGCGGAGCTTTGGACGGCTTAGGCGGCGGCGGAAATTCTGCTGGTAGCTTTTTGACAGCACGTGGAACAAGTAATTTCTTGACTAAAACAACAGCTATATTGGCTACATTGTTTTTTATAACTAGTATATCTCTTACTCTTTATTACAAAGATAGCACAGATAATACTAATCAATCTATTTTAGATGAGCCAGTTCAAGAAGTGGTAGTTGAAGAAGTTGTTACTCCTCAAGCACCAACAGCAGAAAAATAAATGGATAAAATAATTGATAAAATAGGGCATCTTGTTTTTTGCAAGGTGCCCTTGACTCTTTAAAATAAGCAAAATATGAGGATTATATATAATGTTTTTAGATACAAATAATAAGACAAAATTTATCTTTATTACTGGAGGAGTGGTTTCTTCTTTAGGAAAGGGCTTGGCTTCTGCTTCTTTAGCAGCATTGTTACAAGCTCGAGGCTATAAGGTTAGACTACGCAAGCTAGATCCATACTTAAATGTTGACCCTGGAACAATGAACCCTTGTCAACACGGCGAAGTATATGTTACCGAAGATGGAACTGAGGCCGATTTGGATTTGGGGCA
>CAYJKS010000056.1:0-758 GCA_964370705.1 uncultured Azospirillaceae bacterium | reverse complement strand
ATGAGAGATTTTCTGGTATTAGTGCCAACAAATACGATTCTGTTACAACAGGCAAAATTTATCAAAAGGTTTTGGATAAAGAAAGACGTGGAGATTATTTGGGAGCAACAATTCAAGTGATTCCGCATGTAACAAACGAGATAAAAGACTTTATTTTATCTAATATCGATGACGAAGATTTTGTTTTGTGCGAAATTGGCGGCACAATCGGAGATATTGAAGGGCAGCCTTATTTAGAAACTATTCGTCAAGTTGCTTATGAGATTGGTCGTCAAAGAACAATGTTTTTGCATGTTACTTTGTTGCCATATATTCCAACAGCAGGAGAGCTAAAAACTAAACCAACGCAACACTCTGTTAAGCAATTACAAGAATATGGAATTCAGCCAGATATTTTGCTTTGTCGCTCACCGATAGAAATTCCTCAAAATGAAAAACGCAAAATTGCACTTTTTTGTAATGTAAAAGAAGAATGTGTTATTGCAGCCCTAGATGCAAAATCTATATATCATGTGCCTGTTGCTTATTCTAAAGAAGGAATTGATGCTCAAACTTGCAAATATTTTGGACTAGATGATACAAAACCAGCCGATATGAGCAAATGGGAGCATATTACAGAAGTTCTAGAAAACCCAGAAGGCGAGGTAACAATTGGGGTTGTGGGTAAGTATCAATTAGTAGAAGCATATAAATCTCTTAATGAAGCACTAACTCATGGTGGCATTGCCAATAAATTTAAGGTAAAAATTAAGTGGATA
>CAYJKS010000055.1:3179-6965 GCA_964370705.1 uncultured Azospirillaceae bacterium | reverse complement strand
GGTCTAAGACTGCCTCTCCTTCGGCAATTTTTGCTTGGTCGAGCAAGAGCCTAGATACTTCTTCAACTTTTTGCTCTTGGTTATTATCCATAACCGCATCGGCTAATTTTATAATCAATGGGTGATATGGGTTTAGCTCTAAGATTCTTGTAGAAGCATAGGCTGTTTGTTGCTGATGACTACGCATTAGTCTTTCTAGATGAATACTCATTTGTCCGTTTTCTACGGTTAGGCTTACAGGACTGGTAGTTAGTTTTTCTGTAACAACAACCTTGCCAACTTCTTTTTCAAATAATTTTGTCATAAAATCTATGAGTTTTTCTATGCTTCCATCATTTGCCTTAGGCTCTTTTCTATCAAAAGAAAAATCAACATCGGCTTGAGACACGTGCTTTATGGCAATGTTTTTGTAGCTTGTTAGAGTTTGAACCCAAAACTCGTCAATAGGGTCTACTAATAACAAAACTTCTATGTTTTTTTGTTTAAACGCCTCTAGTTGGGGGTTGTTTCTGGCAACATTAACGTCATCACCAGTAATATAATATATGGTTTTTTGTTCTGATTCTATACGGCTCACATAATCATCAAGATTTGTTAGTTTTTCTGCATTGTGAGTAGAGTTAAATAGGCTCAAGCCAGCAATTTCTTCTCGATTGTTAAAGTCTTCATAAATACCTTCTTTAAAGGCCGCACCAAAGGCATTCCAAAATGTAGCATAATCATCATAATTTTTGGCTTTGTTTTTTAGCTCTTTTAGGATTCTAGAAACTATTGCATTTTTGATTTTTGCAAGCAAAGGGTTATGTTGTAGCATTTCGCGAGAGATGTTTAGAGGTAAATCAGAAGAATCTACAACACCTTTAACAAAACGCAAATAGTGAGGCATTAGGTCTTCTACTTTATCAGAGATAAATACGCGGTTTACATATAGTTTTAGGCTTTTTTTGCCGTCTGGCTGAAACAAGTCATAAGGCTGGGTTGTTGGAATGTAGAGTAAGGCTCCATATTCTAGGTTGCCCTCTACTTTAAAGTGGAGCGTTAGCCATGGATCATCAAAATTTTTGGAAATAAGCTGATAAAACTCGTTATATTGTTCATTTGTAACATCGGCCTTGTTTTTGGTCCAAAGAGCCGATGAGGTGTTGACTACTTCTTCTCCGGCCTCGCCCAAGTTTAGGCAAATGGGGTAATTTATGTGGTCTGAGTAGGTTCTAATTACATGGCGTAAGTAGATGGTATCTGTGTAGTTTTTTTCTGCTTCTTTTAAAAAGAGTTTAATGTCTGTGCCATATTCTTGTTTGCTTGCTTCAGAAATTTCAAAACCGCCAACACCATCAGACTCCCATTTGTAGGCTTGTTCTTCTCCTACTTTTTTGGTGATAATCTCTACTTTTGATGCGACCATAAAAGCAGAGTAAAAACCAACACCAAATTGTCCGATTAAATCTGCGCTTGAGCCATTGTCCTTCATGTTTTGCACAAAATCTGCAGTGCCAGATTTGGCAATTGTTCCTAAGTGATTAATTAGGTCATCTTTGTTCATGCCAATTGCGTTGTCAGAGATTGTAAGAGTGTTTTCTTGCTCATTTGGAGTTATTGTAATTTTTAGTTCTTGATTATTTTTTACTAATTCTGGCTTAGTTAGTGTTAAGTATCTTAATTTGTCACAAGCATCACTTGCATTAGATACTAGTTCTCTAAGAAAAATTTGTTTGTCTGAATAAAGTGAGTTTATTACAATATTAAGTAGTTTGTTTACTTCTGCCTGAAAACTAATTTTTTCGCTCATAATTTGCTCCTATAAAATTTGTATATGTTATATATGCCAAATATATTAGGTTTTAACAATAATTAATTTAATTTTTCTTGATTTTATTTAAAATAAGGATAGATTAAGGTTAGTATAAAGATAATTTAGGAGAAAAAATATGGTTGCTGTTGTTAGCGATAAGTGTATTAAATGCGGATCTTGTGCAGAAGTGTGTCCAGTAGATGCTTTTCATGTAGGAGAGAGCCAATTTGTATCAAATCCAGAAGCTTGCATTAGCTGTGGCGTTTGTGTTGCAGAATGCCCACAAGAAGCAATTTCTATGGATGATGAAGCAGAACAACAATGGATTGACTTTAATGAAGAAAAGTCAAAAATATGGCCTAATGCTACTGAATAAAATTTATAAAAAGCCTCTTAATATAGAGGCTTTTTTTATTTTTGGCGTCAAAAAATACTTTTTTCTTGTATTCAAGACAAATCGTGGTATCTTGCGAAGAAATTAAATATCAAAGAAATAAGGAAAATTTTATGGTGCTTAGAAATATAGCAATTATTGCTCACGTTGACCATGGCAAAACTACAATGGTAGACTCGCTCTTAAAACAAAGCGGAACTTTTAGAGATAATCAAAAGGTTCAAGAATGTGCAATGGATTCTAATGAGTTAGAAAGAGAAAGAGGGATTACAATTCTTTCTAAATGTACATCTTTAGAGTGGGAAGATACTCGTATTAATATTGTAGACACTCCAGGCCACGCTGACTTTGGCGGAGAAGTAGAGCGTATTTTGTCGATGGTAGATGGAGTTGTGTTGCTTGTAGATAGCTCAGAAGGACCTATGCCTCAAACAAAATTTGTGCTTGGAAAAGCCCTAAAAATTGGACTAAAGCCGATTGTTGTTATTAATAAAGCGGACAAACCAGACGCTAGAACAGATGAGGTTTTAAATGAGATTTTTGACTTGTTTGTTGGGCTAGATGCTAATGATGAGCAACTAGATTTTCCGGTTTTGTATGCATCTGGTCGTAATGGTTGGGCAGTAAAAGATTTGGAAGATGAAAAAGAAGATTTGTCTGCTTTGTTTAACCTTATTTTGGAATATGTACCCGCTCCTAAATGTGCTCCTGAAGAGCCTTTTTCTATGTTGGCAACAACTCTAGAGGCAGATAAATTTATTGGTCGTATGCTAACAGGCAAGATTTATTCTGGCTCAGTTAAAGCAGGCGAGACTGTTAAGGTGTTGAATGCAGAAAACAAAGAAGTTGAGCGTTTTAGAATCAATAAGATTTTGGCTTATCGTGGGCTAAACCGTATTAGCCTAGACGAGGCATATGCTGGAGATATTGTTGCTATTGCCGGTGTTTCTAAGGGCACAGTTGCCGATACAATTTGTGCTTTTGATGCAACTCAGGCAATTGCTTCGCAACCGATTGATCCTCCTACGCTTGTTATGACTTTTTCTGTAAACGACTCGCCTTTGGCAGGCCGTGAGGGCGACAAGGTTACATCTCGTATGATTGCAGATAGACTAAAAAAAGAAGCAGAAGGAAATATTGCTCTAAAAATTACAACCACAGAAAACTCAGATGCTTTTGAGGTTGCTGGTCGTGGAGAATTGCAACTTGGCGTTTTGATAGAAACAATGCGTAGAGAAGGTTTTGAGCTTTCTATATCACGACCAAGAGTGGTTTTTAGCAAAGATGAAAATGGCAATATCTTAGAGCCAATCGACGAGGTTGTTGTGGATGTTGACGAAGAGTTTTCGGGTAATGTGGTAGAAAAACTAGGTAGTCGTCGTTCAGAGCTAATTGAGATGATACCTTCTCAAAAAGGTAATAAGGTTAGATTGATTTTTCGCTCACCAACTAGAGGACTTATTGGGTATCATTCAGAATTTTTGACAGACACAAGAGGAACAGGGGTGATGAACCGCAGTTTTTATGCTTATGAGCCTCATAAAGGAAACATTGAAGGCAGGCGTAATGGAGTTTTGATTTCTAGCGAAACAGGAACAGC
>CAYJKS010000055.1:2328-3083 GCA_964370705.1 uncultured Azospirillaceae bacterium | reverse complement strand
ACTTTGACTCCTCCTAGACGTGTTTCTTTGGAAGAAGGATTATCTTATATTCAAGATGATGAACTTTTGGAAGTAACCCCAAAAACAATAAGAATCCGTAAAAGAGTCTTAGATCCAATTGCACGCAAAAGAGCCAAATAATATTGGAGGGCAAAATGAGTTATAATCAAGAATTTATGCAAATAGCGATTGATGAGGCTAATAAGTGTCTAAATAATGAAGGCTGTGGGCCTTTTGGAGCCTGTATTGTAAAAGATAACAAACTTGTTTCTGTGGGCAATAATATGGTTGTTTGTGGTGATGATCCAACTGCACATGCGGAGATTGTGGCTATTAGAAATGCTTGCAAAGAACTAAAGACATATAATCTTTTGGGTTGTGAGCTATATTCTTCTTGTCAGCCTTGCCCGATGTGCTTGTCTGCTTGCTATTGGGCTGGTATTAGCAAGGTTTATTATGCGGCGACAAAAGAAGACGCAAGTAGTTATGGTTTTATTGATGGCGATTTGTATTCATATTTTAAGGGTGACAAAACTCAAAAATTGAATAATATGGAGATAGAAAAAGTAGATTTTATGGAAGCAATATCTACGTTTGAGAACTATAAAGGCAAAATCTACTAATTAGAGGCAAAAGATGAGAAATCGCAAAAATAATGAACTTAGAAATATAGAGATAATTCCAAATTATAACCCTTATGCAGAAGGGTCTTGCTTAATAAAAGTTGGACAAACCCACATTATTTGCACCGCTAG
>CAYJKS010000055.1:0-2318 GCA_964370705.1 uncultured Azospirillaceae bacterium | reverse complement strand
AAAAAGTTCCAAATTGGTTAAGAGGGCAAAATAAGGGCTGGATTACGGCAGAATATGCGATGATACCTCGTGCTAATCGCCAAAGAGTATCAAGAGAGATAAAATCTCCATCTGGTAGAACGCAAGAAATTCAACGTTTGATAGGACGTTCTTTGCGTGGAGTTGTTGACTTGCATAAAATGAAAGATATTTCTATTTGTGTTGATTGTGACGTTATTTTGGCAGATGGTGGAACTAGAACAGCCTCAATAACAGGTGGTTTTGTTGCCTTATATTTGGCAATTGAGTCACTAATGAGCAAAAATAAAATTAAGTCCAATCCAATAAAAGAGTTTGTTGCGGCTGTTTCTTGCGGTATTTGCAAGGGAGAAAAACTTACAGATATTGATTATATGGAAGACTCCACAGCTCAGGCAGATACAAATTTTGTGTTAACAGAATCGGGCAAAGTTATAGAAGTTCAAGGAACAGCAGAAGATGCTCCTTTTGAAGAAAGTGATTTTGCTGAGCTAATGGGATTGGCAAAAGAAGCAATTGCAGAAATTATAAAAAAACAAAAAGAGGCATTAGGGATAAAGTAAATGAAAATAACTAAATTAATTATAGCAAGTCATAATGAAGGAAAAATTGCAGAAATCAAAACATTGTTATCTCCACTTAATATAGAGGTGCAATCTGCAAATGAGTTGCATTTGCCAGATGTGGAAGAAACAGGCAAAACTTTTGAAGAAAATGCAGTCCTAAAAGCCAAAACTTTGAGCAAAATGTGCGGAATACCTTGTTTGGCAGATGATTCTGGTTTGTGTGTTGAAGCTTTAGATGGCAGACCAGGAGTGTATTCGGCTCGTTATGCACCGAATCGAGATTTTGGCGAGGGTATGAAGCTTTTGCTTAATGAAATGTCACAAGCAAAAAGCAAAGAAAGAGATGCTCATTTTGTATGTGTTATGGCATTGTCTTGTCCAGATAAAAAAGTAAAAGTTTTTGAAGGTAGAATCGATGGGCGTATTACAGAAGAGCCTATGGGAGATAAAGGCTTTGGCTATGATCCAATATTTGTGCCTAATGGTTATGACAAGAGCTTTGCACAATTAGATGCTGAGATAAAAAACAGTATGTCTCATCGCAAAAAAGCGCTAGAAAAAGTTGTTAATTTTATAAAAGAAAGTAGGTAAGATATTGGCAGCAAACATATATAACATACCAGCTAGCTGTTCTTTTGTAGATGTTTTGGCTCAAAAAATATTAGATGAGCATCAAAAAAATATCTTGTCGTTAACTGATGTGTTGATTTTGTTGCCTAATCGCCGTTCTTGTAGAGAGTTGCAAGATGCTTTTGTAAGATTGCACGGTATGTCGCCCACGTTGCTTCCAAAGATGGTTCCAATCGGTGATATTGAAGAAGAAGAGATTTTTTTTGCTAATTTGAACCCTTTACCAATTTCTTCAGCAATTAGTAATCAAGAAAGATTATTGCTTTTTACTCGCTTGATAACATTTCGTCCAACTGATTTTGAGATAGAAGAACTTTCTTTCTCTCAAGCATATTTTTTGGCACAAGAGCTCAGTAATTTAATAGATATTGTTGCGTTAGAGAAATTAGACTTTGCGAATCTTAGCAATATTGTTCCTGATGAATATTCTGCTCACTGGCAAAAGACTTTAGTCTTTTTGCAAATAATTACTAAGTATTTGCCAGATATCTTAAAAGAAAGAGGATTGATAGATAAGTCTGAGCGACAAATATTGCTACTAAAAGCACAAATTGATATGTGGCAAAAAAATCCCCCACAAAACAAAGTAATTGTTGCAGGAACAACGGCTAGTTTTCCGACAATGAGAGAGTTGGTAAAAACAGTTGCAGAGCTAAAAACTGGCGAGGTGTATTTGTCTGGGCTAGACAAGCATTTAGATGACGAATCGTGGCAAAAAATAGATGAATCTCATCAACAGTTCGAGCTAAAAACTTTAATTGAATATTTGAGTGTTTTTAGGCATAGCATAAAAGATATTGGTAATGTAGATAATTTAGGTCGTGAGGTTTTTATATCTGAGGTTATGCGACCAGCTCAAACTACTGACAAATGGCAAGATTTGCCACAAAAAGACTTATGTTTTGAGGCAATCAAAGGGCTTAATATTATAAATTGTGATGATATTAGGCAAGAGGCTTTGACCATTGCCCTTATAATGCGCAAAAATTTAGAAGTTGCAGAAAAAACTACTGCCTTGGTAACACCAGACAGAAATCTTGCTCGTAGAGTGGCTGTTGAGCTAAAAAGGTGGAATATTTTGGTAGATGATTCTGCTGGAAAACC
>CAYJKS010000054.1:0-7081 GCA_964370705.1 uncultured Azospirillaceae bacterium | reverse complement strand
GCGATTAGCCCCTCATTATTTTCTAACAGCTCACTCATAGAAATCTGAGCTTTTTCTGCAAGATTTTCATTACCTAAATAAGCTAGCTTCATTAGGTGAGAAATATTTTGATAGCCTTTTTCATTTTGCACCAAAAGCACAATTTTATCTGGCTCAATAATTCTTCCCTTAGATTTTAGCACATCTAGAGAATCTTCGTTTCTGATATAAAATTGACACCCTAAAATCGGCTTTATTCCTGCCTTTGATGCCAAAGAAGAAAAAGCCTTAGCTCCAAACATATTGGCTGTATCTGTAACGCCAACACAAAAAAAGCCCATTTGAGCTACTTTATCCATCAAAAGAGGCAACTTCATTGCTCCTTCTAGCAAAGAATATGCCGAATGAACTCTTAAATGAACAAATTTGGGGTCAATCATATCTTATTACCAAGTAATGCCGTTAATACAACGCTCTGGCAATTCGTTGCATACATCAGAATCACGGTTCATCTCATGCATACGGTTTCTATCTTCCTTAAATTCTCCTGACTTAACGCAGCCAAATAAGCAAAAAACACAAACCAACAATATCAACTTTTTCATATTATCTCCTAAAAACTAGTCTTAAATGTTATTACAGCCAATACCACAATACAAATTCTTGCCAAATATTTTAGCCACAAACTTTGATTATATTGTGCCGAGCTTCTCCATACTCCCATAACAATACTTGTTGCATAAAAAAGCAAAAAAGCAAAAGAGCTAAGATAAAGAACAGTCAAAACAACTGCCGAAACCTCAATACTAAGTCCACTAAAAAACGATGAATAATAACCAAAAATGCTATAACCATGCAATTTTTTTTGTAACATAATACCAAACAACTTGGTAACAATATTAATAGAAATTAGGCACAAAACACCATACTTCCAAAAAGTTTCTTTTAACGAAACCTTACCCATAACGATTTTCTTAAACATTTCTCACCATTATATTGTTATTAACAGCATCTATAATGGTTCAAATAAGCACTTTGTGCAAGCAATTTTTTATAGTTTTACTAAGCAAAAAACAAAACAATTACTTATTTTACTTCAACGCTCCAAAATCTATATACTTGAATATTATCAGACCAATATCTTGGGCTTATTCCTGCTTTTAGCTTCAAACTCTCCCAAAAATCTTGCTTGTTTGGCATTTTTTTCCAAACTGAGGGCAAGAATAATGCTTGCCTTGAACCATCTAAAATAAGCAAACCATCTTCATTTGCTTTAATTTTTGTGAGCAAATCGCCTTCATTTTCAAAATCTATTTCTTCATAACTTGTCAAAAGAGAAATAGACACCAAAATCTCATCTAGTTCCTCTGGCAAAATTGGCAAAAAGCGATTATCTTCCAAAGCTGCACTATATGTATTTTGTGCAATATCTAAGGCAATTGCTTCTTCTGCAACCAACGAGCCCACACAGCCTCTAAGTTCGTCGTTTTTTTCCAAAGTAACAAAACTCGCTCCCTTATCAAACAATTTGTCGGCATAATCTTGACGCAAAACCTTATATTTTTTCTCTGACAAAACCGCCATTTCCAAAGATTTTTTTGCAATCTTTAGCATTTCTTGACCATATTCATCGGCAAAATCTTGTAAATTTGCAAGCTCATAGCTCAAGGCAATTGTCTCACCTTCTTCAAAAGCCCAAGCTCCATACCCAACAACACTAGATTTATCACCCATAACATCACCAGAATTTATAAGAGTTAAGACTTTGGGAAGCAAATTTATCTTTTTAGCAATTTCTAAGGCAGTATTTATGCCACTTGCTCCGCAAGAATGATGGTTATCAACATTAGCCTCCTTGCTTTCAATTTTAGCCAATGTAGCAATATCCATTTTTTGCGCCTCATCATAACTATGATAATGTGACAAATCTGCAGAAACAACCAACAAAACATCATCTCTATTAACATAAGGCAAAAGAGAACTTGCTAAATCTTTTGGGCTAGTCTTACCATAAACAAGCGGAACAATAGTAAAGTTTTTTAGAATTCTTTGCAAAAAAGGCAACTGCACTTCTAATGAATGCTCGTTTTTATGTGCTTTATTATTATAAACAAAGCCTTTTTTTGTTGCCAATTGTTGATTTATGTCTTTATCTATTTTTACTCTTCCAAGTGGGGTCAAAAAAAAGTTATTACTAGACAGAGCAACTCCATCAAAACTCACATTATGACTAGGACCAAGCAAAATAACTTTTTTGATTTTTTTTGCATATTTTTTCAAAGGAGAATATGCCTTAGCAGCCACTTTTCCAGAATAAACATAGCCAGCATGCGGAACTATAAGAATTTTTGGCAAGCCTTCAAACTCTTTAATACCATCGCCTAAATAACTATCTATATCTGCAATCAGCTCTTTTTTGTTTGCAGAATAAAACAAACCAGCCACAGCGGGGTTTCTGACTTGTTCCATTGGATCCTCTATTGCTTCATAATTATTTATAAGCTCTTTATTCGAAGATACTTTTTCTACAAAAAAGTAATAATTAAGCACCAATAAAAAGGCTATAATAAGAGCGATTACCATATATTTTTTCTTATTTCCATTATCATCTTGTTTTTTTATAGCCATAAACAACTCCTTTTTTTGCAATCAAGCTCCCAATAAAGGGAGCTCAAAAAAATCAAAACTATTTTTTGCCACCAATAGTTTTTTTGCCCTGCATATAGGCTTGCAATTTTTCAGGTATTTTAACCGAACCGTCTGCTTGTTGGTGGTTTTCTAAAAATGGCACCAACACTCTAGGAGTTGCTATTCCTGTATTATTAAGAGTATGCACAAACTTAACCTTACCACTAGCATTTTCTCTATAACGCAAGTTAGTTCTTCTTGCTTGCCAATCAGTAATATTTGAACAGCTATGAGTTTCTCTATAACAATTTTGTGTAGGAACCCATGCTTCTAAATCATATTGTCTAAACTTGCCAGCTCCCATATCTCCAGTGCAAACTTCTAACACTTGATAAGGCAACTCCATGTCTTTTAACACTTCTTCAGATATTTCTAACAATTTATGGTGCCATTTGTCGCTTTCATTTTCATCATTTTTGCAAATAACAAACTGTTCAGTCTTCATAAATTGATGAACCCTTGTTAGCCCTCTAGTATCTTTTCCAGCGGCTCCTGCTTCTCTTCTAAAGCATGGAGAAAAACCTGCATAAAGCAAAGGCAATTCAGATTCTTGCAAGATTTCGTCTGCTCTAAGAGAGTTAATAACCAACTCAGAAGTTCCAGACAAATAAGTGTCATCTTCTGGCAAATAATAAATCTCATCTTTAGCAAAAGGCAAATATCCTTGCCCCCAAAGAGGTTTTTCTTTAGAAAGAGAAGGAACATTAAGCACCCTAAAACCGTTGTCTGTAAGTTTATCTATAACAAAAAGGTGCAATGCCAACTCTAGTCTTGCTAGTTCATTTGCAATAGCATAGGTTCTAGAGCCACAAACTTTAGACACACGCTCCATTTCTCCCCAGTTGTTTATCTCCATAATCTCTACATGATCTCTAGGCTCAAAGTCAAAGGTTGGAAGTTCTCCTTCTTTTCTACATATAACATTTTGACTATCATCAACACCAAAGGGACTATTTTTTGATGGCAAGTTAGGCACTCTCCACATAATGTCATCAAATTGTGCTTGAGCATTTTTTAGCACTTCTAGTTCATCTTTTAATTTATCGCCAATTTCACGAGATTTATTTATAAGCGATTGCCTATCTTCAGCTGCTGCTGTTTTTATCGAATTACTAATTTGATTTTTTTCTTCTGCAAGAGCTTGTGTTGCAGTTTTCATCTTATTAATTTCAAAATATTGAGCAATTAGTCCAGCCACATCAATATTGCAACCTTTTTTGCCAAAAGCCTCTTCTACCAATTTTTGGTTCTCGACAATAAATTTAATATCTAACATATATGATACCCTTGTTTTTTTATTGATTTATTTAAGCCAGTAGTGTATCAATATTATAAATAATTACAATCAAAAAAATAAAGGTTTAACAAAAATGTTTAGTGATAAAAGAATTTTAACGGGCGTAAAACCAACAGGCACTCCACATATTGGCAATTATTTGGCTGCAATCAAGCCTGCAATTGGGCTTAGCGTTGATGCAAAGCAACATACAATGTTTATTGCAGACTATCATGCAATCAACAGCATCAAAGACCCTCAGATATTAAGCCAAAAAATCAAAGAGGTTGCCTGCACTTATCTTGCTTGCGGACTAGACACAAACAAATCTATTTTTTATCGTCAATCAGATATTCCCGAAATTTTAGAGATTGCCACAATATTATATGCTTTTACTCCCAAAGGACTAATGAACAAATCTCATGCCTACAAAGCCTCTGTTGACAAGAACAAAGCCCTTGGCAAGCACGATGATGACGGCATAAACATGGGGCTATATACATACCCAACACTAATGGCTGCAGATATTTTGGCATTTGATACCGAGATTGTTCCTGTTGGCAAAGATCAGGTTCAACACGTAGAAATTGCTCGAGATATTGCTGGTGCAATCAATGCTTATTACAAAAAAAACATTCTAACTTTGCCTCAGTATGTGGTAGAAGACAATCTAGCTACAATCTTGGGCATAGATGGTCAAAAAATGAGCAAGAGCTATAACAATGTTATTCCTCTTTTTGCCGAAGAAAAAGAGCTCAAAAAAGTAATTTTTTCAATCAAAACGGACTCCAGAGCCAAAGAAGAACCCAAAGAGCCACAAAATGTTTTGATTTATAAAATATATGAGCAAATTGCCTCACCTGAACAAGCACAAGAAATGGCTCAAGGACTAAGAGAAGGCAAGCTAGGTTATGGCGACATAAAAAATATGTTACTCAACAGTATTCTTGATCAAACAAAAGACATAAAAGAAAAATTTGATTATCATATGGCTCACTATGATGACGTAAAAGCAATTTTGGCTCAAGGAGCAGGCAAAGCTCGCCCCATTGCACAAGAAGTATTATCACGTCTAAAAAACACAATTTTTTCTACTTTATAAAAAAAAGCTCCATTTAGGAGCTTTTTTTATAAAACACTTGTAAAAAGATTTTTTTGCTATATAACAAACTCTATTCAAAATATCTCAAAGGAGCAGAAATGTCTAAATATTCGTGTGGCATAGACTTTGGCACAAGCAACTCCTCTGCGTCAATTTCTACCCCTTCAGTTAGCCTTATCAATCTCGAAGAAGACTCCCCCATAATCCCTAGTGCCATATTTTTTGGCGAAGAAGGCAAAAAAATTAGCTTTGGCAACCATGCAACCAAACATTATATGGCTGGAGAATCTGGCAGATATATGCGAAGCATCAAACGCATTTTAGGCACGCCTTTAATGTCGTCTACGACCAATATTTTTGGCAAACAAACTTCTTTTAAGCAAATTCTTGGCTATTTTCTAAAAAACATCAAAGATCAAATAGACAATGCCGCCAATAGTGATGTGACAAATGTTGTAATGGGCAGACCTGTTCATTTTAAGGACAACGACCACAAGGCAGATACCAAAGCTCAAGAAGAGCTAAGTTTGATTGCAAAAATGGTAGGGTTTAGGCATGTTGAGTTTCAGTTTGAGCCAATAGCTGCAGCATTTAGCCACGAGCAATCAATAAAAGATGAGCAATTAGCTTGTGTTATAGACATTGGAGGCGGAACATCAGATTTTACAATCATCAAATTGGGTCAAAAACTCATAAACAAGCCGAGTCGCAAAGATGACATTTTAGCAAACACGGGTGTTAGAATAGGCGGCAATGATTTTGATAAAAACCTCTCTCTTAGTAGTTTTATGCCAGAGTTTGGCAAAGGTAGTCTTTGGGGCGGAGCTACAAAAGTTAATCCGATTTTAGAAGTTCCAACAAGTCAATATTTTGATTTATCTGAGTGGAGCTCAATTAATAATCTATATAACCATAAGACTATAAGCATTATAAAAAACGTGCTGTCGCAATCACTTGAGCCACAAAAATACTCCAGATTGCTTAGCATTATTGAGCAAGAGAAAGGACACGCACTACTAGGCATTGTAGAAGATAGCAAAATAGAGCTAACCAACAAAAATATGATAACAAGCAAGCTAAATAGCGTCATAAAAGACCTAAGCATACAAATAAATAAAGATATTTTTGAGCAAGCAATCGGTAACAATATTCAAAAAATTATCACATCAATTAATGAGTGCATAAAACTAGCACAAACAACTGCAGATGACATAAAAATCATTGTTCTAACAGGAGGCTCTACCGAGATTCCTTATATTAAGCAAAGTATAAAATCTATTTTTCCTAATGCTGAGATATCTCAAAAAAACAAGTTATCGAGTGTAGGGCTGGGACTTGGCTATGATAGTGCCAGAATTTTTGGCTGCTAAATTTTTTATGCTTTTTATCTTCTGTCACTCTCGACACCCTTATTGTCACTCTCGTGCTTGACACGGGAGTCCACATCCAAGCATAACGTATGCTGATAAGTAGATTAAGCCCGACAATGACAAAACTAAAAAAGAGCCTTACAATGACAGGAAGTGAAGAAATTGAACCAAACAATAACAAAACAAAAAAATGCAGCCTTTATCCCAAAGATAAAGACTGCACTCTCAATTTTGCTAGTATGCTATATTATAAGCATCTAGCATTTTTTTATACCACCTAATCCTATTGATTTTAGGATTAAGTCCCTTTCTACGCTCTTCTGAGCCTGCAGGGGTTGTTTGCTTTACCTCCTGCATTCTGCGTTTCTCACGCAAAATTGCTTTTCTAATATGAGAAGCAATCCCTGTAAGAACAATAGAAATTCTTTCGTCAATCGGAAGACCCTCTTCGTCAATCGGATAGGCTTTTCCGTCTTTTATCTCCAAGACGAGTCTACACTCATCAGCAGATATAAAGTCAGACGTAAAAATTGCATAAAAAAGCTGAACATAGATTCTTTTTGCCCTGATTTCTTCCTTAACAAAATCAAAAATTATTTTGTTAAGTTTTTTACAGGGGTATCGCAAAGATTCACCTATGATGCTGCAAATCAAAGGTTTAATGCC
>CAYJKS010000053.1:0-7117 GCA_964370705.1 uncultured Azospirillaceae bacterium | reverse complement strand
ATGAAGATAATCAACAAAGCGACAAATTCGAGGTTTTATCTTTTCCGAGCTTTGAAGTTGATGAAAATACTCTTTTTATAGATGACTTATACGACTCTGGAAAAACATATAAATATATTAAAAATATCTATCCAAATGCAAAAATTGCAGTTTTGTTTAATAAAAATCAAGAAGCCCAGTTAGAATTTGCAGCAAAAAATCTATTTGGGGGGGAATGGTTGGTGTTCCCGTGGGAATTTTAGTTCCATAATATAAGTTTTTAACAGGCAGCGACTCTTTGCTAGACAAGGCTTTTAGCTATATGTGTGTTTTTTTGCTTGATTAGTGGTGCAAAAAGTGCTTATATCTGAGAGCAGTTTTACTTGTTATAAGGATATATATGACTGAAAAAAAAGAAAATCGCTCAGTAATTAGAGAGAAAAGAGAAGCCAAAGCATTGCTTAAAAACTTGGCAAAACGCAAAAAACAACAAGAAGAATTGCGTAAGAAAAAAATAAATAATAATATAGAGAAAGAGAAAAATTAACTATGGACGCACTAAAAATTATTGGTGGGAACAAGTTAGAGGGAAAAATTTATATAGGTGGTGCAAAAAATGCAGCGCTTCCTCTTATTTGTGCAACTTTGCTCACCGATGAAAAGGTAACGCTTACAAATATGCCTATTTTGTCTGATGTGGTTTCTATGAACGCATTATTGGCTCAATTAGGCACACAAATGGAATGCTTTGATGAAGTGTTTGATGGCAACCCTAGCAAAGTATATTCTTATAAAACCAAAAAATTTGACAAGCTTGTTGCACCTTATGATTATGTTAGAAAAATGAGGGCATCTTATTATGTGTTAGGACCATTGCTCGCTAGAGAAGGATATGTTGAATTGTCTTTGCCTGGTGGTTGTGCAATTGGTGCTAGACCTATGGATATTCATTTATCTGCCTTAGAAAAAATGGGAGCAGAAATTGATATTAAAAATGGTTATGTAATCGCTAAGATAAACGGCAAACTAAAAGGAGCTAGAATAGTATTTGATATTGCCTCCGTTGGTGCAACTTGTAATATTTTGATGGCAGCAACTCTAGCAGAGGGAACTACTGTGATAGAAAATGCCGCAATGGAGCCAGAAATTAGTAACTTGGCAGATATGCTTAATGCTATGGGGGCTGAAATTACAGGAATCGGATCTCCTGTATTGACAATTAAGGGCGTAGAAAAATTAAATGGTGCTGTTCATAAGGTGATATCTGATAGAATCGAAGCAGGATCATATGCTGTGGCAGCAGCTATTACAGGTGGTAGAGTAGAGCTTGTAAATGCCAAAGCATATACACTGCAAGTGCCAATAAAAATTTTGCGTGATATGGGTGTTAAGGTTGAAGAAAAACTAGATAGAATTATTGTTGATGCAACAAATACTATCTTGGAAGGAAAAGATATTTTAACCGATTATTACCCAGGGTTTCCGACAGATTTGCAAGCACAATATATGGCATTGATGATAAAGGCTCAAGGTGCTTCTATGGTGACAGAAACTATTTTTGAAAATAGATTTATGCATGTGCCAGAATTGAAGCGTATGGGAGCAAATATTAATGTGCATGGACATGCTTCAGCTATTGTTAGAGGTGTAAAAAAACTTACAGGAGCAGAGGTTATGGCAACTGATTTGCGTGCATCTTTTGCTTTGATTGTGGCAGCACTTGTTGCTGAGGGAGAAACCACAATTAGAAGAGTTTATCACCTAGATAGAGGTTATGAGAACTTGGAAGAAAAATTGCGTAGCGTTGGTGCTAATATTGTTAGAATAAAAGAAGATAGTTCTGCTGCAACATAATTGTTTAAGTCTCAAAAAAAAGCAACCTTTTAGGTTGCTTTTTTTTTAAGACTTTAGTCATTAGTCGATTGGTAGGCACTAATAATTTTTGATGATGCAACAGCTTGCTTAGATGGAGTTGAATTTGTTTGTTTAGGCTCTTCTTTTGTGCTATTGCTTGTTGTGTCGGTCTGTTTTTGAGTTATTTTTTCTCTAGCAGAATCTATTGCCTCTTGAACATTATGACTTTTATTTTGATTAAGATATGCTTGCGCTTGTGCACTAATTTCTTCTAAAAGAGCCATATCTCCACTTGCAATGGCTTGTTTTGCTCTTTGAAGCAAAGCGTCTTGTCTAGCAAATTCTGCCTCTCCAGCTTCTCCAGACAAGGTCATAGCTCTGCCAAGTCCAACAGTATCGCCAATTGCTAAACCATTGATATATGCAGTTCCATAGTGAGATTTTCTTGATTCAGAGTGTGTGAGAACCCCTGTATATGGTTTGTGACTTTTGTCAAAAATCATTGATGTTTGACTATCGTCACTAAAGTTTTTGTATGATAGTTTGCTAATTCCAGAAGGCATGTTTTTTTGAATGAAAATTCCATTTTTATCTTTTATTTGTCTAGTAATAATGTTTGGGTTGTGAGAATAATGACTATATAAAATATTATCATTTTGTGTGTTTGATGCTTCGTTGTAGTTTTCTATTGAGCTTTGATTTTTTATAAAATCATCAAATGCACTATCATAAAGAGTGGTTTGTGTTTTGTCTTGATTATAATTGACGACATTGGTAAAGTTGCTTGCTTTGCGGGCAATAGGCGTTATCTCAGATTTTGGTGAGTTGCTCGAGTCATATAAATTTATTTTATTAATTGAATATTTGCTATCATAGCTAATTACGGAATAATCCCCATTATCATGTGTAATTTTTTGGGGTTTGGGAGAAAGGTTAAGAGCTTTTCTCATCTTGTTTTGAAAGTTTAACTTGAAAAAATCTTTGTTCATCTTGTTGTCTCCACTATGTTTTTTTTATATTATGATATATTTCAACTTTTTTGTCAATATTTTTATTTTTTTGTCTTATAATATTAGCTTGTTATCTTTGATTATTGGCACTCCAAAATATTCGCTAATAGATGTTTCTTGCAAGTTTAATAGGCTCAAATCATTGTTTATGTATGAAAAAATATATAAAAATAGATTAGAGTTATTGATTGCTTGCCCGTGTGAAATATCAAAAATTTTGCCATTAGGTAATCTTATGCTAAGAAAAATATTAAACAAATCATCGGCAAATTCTTGGCGAGAAATATTTTCTTGTCTTAACTTTTTGATTAGTCCCTCTTTGTCATTTGCCTTAGGATTAATATAACTGTATCTAGTGGCTCCATGATCTCCTAATAATATTATGATAGAATTGTTGTCATTAGCAACAATATGCTCTATAATTTTTGTAGTTTCTGCATATGAGCTTTCTATAAGATTTTTATAGACGCCATCTGCAACCCATTTGTTCGTTTCATCCTTAGAAAAAGTTTTTCCCCAACCTTTATAATGGTTGCCTCCACCCTTAAAGACAATAAAAGATGGTTTTTTTGATGCTTTTGCGTTGTTAATTTCATCAATAATAACTTTTTGAAACTTACTTCTGTTTAATATAGGGTCTCTTGAAGATGCTTTGAGAATTGCGTTAAATGATTTGTTTTGTGCAAAGCTGAAGATAGGCGATAGCACCGTTTGTAGGTTGTAACCAAAATCTCGACCTGCTTTATCAAGATTTTTCTCTTTTTTATCAAAAAACATAAGAGAATATTGGTAGCTTGCAAAAAATTGTGAAATATAATATTGATTTTTTTTGAAATTTTTAAAAAGCAAATTTTGATCGCTACCACCAATAGTTCTTCTTATAAGAGGGTTGGCGTCTGAGTTGCCATAATTGCTACTCCATTGGTGTTTTCCAAATGAATAAGTGTCTGCCATTGTTTTTAGCGTAAAAGAACCACTTGAATACACATTATCTATGGTATTAAAATCATATTTATTCAAAATACGTTTAATTGGGCTTGTGTTTATATTATAAACATTTTTTTGCACATCTAGATCATGGTATGACTCTAGCCAAAACAAATATATATTAGGTTTTTGTTTTAGAGGGATAAAAAAATTGCTACTTTGTTGTGCAAAAGCTTTGGTTTGATTGTGAGTGTCTATAGTTACATTAGTTAGATTAAAAGCAAATTTTATAAATGAAAAAGATAGCATTATTAAAAGAAACATATTTAGAATTTTGACTTTGTCAAAATATATTATTGCAAATGTTAAGTTAAAAGATATCCAAAAAAAGTATAATAAAAGGTTTTTATCTATAATAAAAGAGAACAAGAAAATTGAAACCGTTACATTTGAAAATAGCGAAAATATTACGGCCTTAATAATAGCGGCGTAATTGGTTTTTTTTGGTAGGGTTTTTGTAATAAGTTTTTCGATTATATTTCCAATGAAAAAAAAGAAAGTAGTCATTAGTAAGATTGTAGCTAAAGAAGTTGCAAAATATATAGCAGGAAACATGTGAGCATTATTGCTCCACATAAAGATTAAACTAAATAATAAAGAAAGTGGCCATAAAAAAGAGTTTGAATTTATGAGCTTTTGCATTAGTTTTCCTTTTTTTCAAAGATAAATATTGTTCTATGACTATTTTTGATTTTGTGTTCTTCTAATAGATTAAAGTTGGCTTCAAATGCTTTGATGCAGGCTTGTTTTGAATATTCGGGCAAGTCGGCAATGTTTTTGGTCGAGCACATTTTTATAACTTGAGAATCTTCGCTTGAAACAAATTCTAGCACACAAATTCCTCCAACCTTAATCAAACTAGCAAAATAACTAGATATCATATTTAATGGTATGCCAAAAGTAATTACCAGATGGTGGATTAGGGCAAGTGCGTTTAGATAGCTTGCACTTACTCTTTGTGTTAGAGATTGGCGTTCATTGTTTGCAAAACCAATAGCAGGAGTTGGATTTGTTAAATCTAAGACAATTGGTGTTATTTTTTTGTTGCCTTCTTTTTTTAGTCTTTGATATAGTTTCTCAATAGCAATATAGTCGACATCAGCAGCAATTACATGATTGAAATAGTTGGATAAAAAGTAGCTATATACTCCTTCATTTGCACCTATGTCTATGGCTGTGTCCGATAACGAAGAATATTTTTTTGCAACTTTTTCAAGATATGCAAATTTGTCATCGCTAGCGCTATTGCTGTAATTTGTGTTTGAATAATAATCTCCCCATTCGCTAGTCATTGATTTGGGCAAATTTAGTGAATTTATGGTGCTTCTAAGAGATTGAGAAAGGTTTTTGATTGCGTTTTTAGGCAATTCTATCTTGTTTATTTTTTGAGATACATTTTCTTTGTTCTCATATTTTTTTATGTATTTTGCATGAAGATATATGTGAATTGCTAAAAGAGGCGATAATTTGCTCTTAAATGGTAGTAGCTTTGTGGTAACATCTAGGGGAATGCCGTCTATCCATGTAGATAAAAGTTTGTTTAAGCTAACATCTACTTTTGCTTGTAGAGCAAGGGGGGCTAAAAAGTGCTTGCAAAATTGCAAGTAGGCAACCCAAGGCTTTTGAGCATCTTTGATATTAAACGATAAATGGTCAATAAATGTTGGCACAGCACCTTGAAACTGGATATTGTATGCAGTAGCATCTTTGAGGACTAGGTCATTGCTTATTGCCAAATCTAAAATATCTAGCGTATGTAAAGCAGCATCTTTAAGTTGCCCAAAGCACCATTCATAAGGGTAGCTAATAAACGGCAAATATGGGCTTGTAATTGTTTTGTATGAGTCTAAAACAGGCTCAACTTCTGTAAAGGGTAATAAAAGATTTTTTGAAATTGCAGATTCAAAAAAACCACTTTCTTTTGCTAGATTATAGTTTTGAGCATATCTTTGACTTATTGTGCGATAAACTTCATTATTTGTGCTAATATATACTTGACCACAATTATCTCTAAATGAGCCACTACAAGGAGTTAACTTATTTTTAGTCATTGTTTTTGTTTTTTTTCTTTAGTAAGTTTAATATCATTGTTTTGATACTGCCAAAAAAAACCAAAACAGAAGCTAGTCCAGCAATAACAGCTTGAATTATTAGGCTTCCGGTTCCTGCGTCAATGTAGGCATACGCCAAAGAAGGTGATAGTAAAATGGTCAAGAAAAATATATATAACATAAATAATGCTCCTAAAATTGTTTTTTATTATCTTATATATTTTTTTGGCTTGTGCAATAAAAATTTTTAGCAATTGCCGATTGTTGGTGATATGTTTGTAAGGTCAAATCCTAGACTATCTATGGCTTTTTGCCATTTGTCTTGATTTTTTGTCTTAAACAGAAGCTCTTTGCTGGGTTCAACGATTAGCCAAGTATTGTCAATAATTTCTTTTTCTAGCTGTTGGGGCGTCCAAGCACTGTATCCTAATGCTATGAGATTGTAGCGAGGGCCTGTTCCTAATACAATATCATTTATTGTATTTATAGAAGATGATATTCCGATTTCTTCGGTTACTCTTAAGGTGCTTTCTTGGCAGTATTCGCTACTGTGCAAAATAAAACCTCTAGCTTTTTCTATTGGGCCTCCTTCGTGCAAAACAATATGCTCGTCCGTAAGCAAGCTGTTACTTAAGTTTAGTTGCTTAATAAGGTCAGAAAAATAAAAATCTTCTAAAGAATGATTAACAACCAGTCCAAGAGCTCCGTCTTTTGTATGCTCACAAATATATATAACAGAGTTATAAAACCTGCTATCTTTGATGTTGGGCATAGAGACTAAACATTTGCCTGTTAAATATTTGTTATTCATTTTTACCTACTTAATTGCAATTTGTTAACTTATATTATATATTATATCATAAGTTAATTTTTTTGGGAATATATTTTAGTGTATAAAATTGTCAATAAAATAATATTTTTTGTGATGCTTGCCATAATAATGGGTGGATTGTCTATGGCAAAAGCTGAAGAAGCCAAACAATTGATTGAGCTAGATATTGAAGAAACTAATAACTTGGAAGCAAAGGAAGAGCCAAGTTTTAGGGATAATTTAGCAAAAGTTATAGAAGTTGTTGACCATTTTGACACACAATACCCTGACCAAGCAATATATACAGATTTTTCTGAAGATATTCGAGTAACAATTCCTAATCTAAGCAATCAACAAGTTTTTGATTATCAAAATATTATTAGGCAAGGATTGTCAGCTTATAGGTGGGTAAAAAAAATGATTGA
>CAYJKS010000052.1:0-7212 GCA_964370705.1 uncultured Azospirillaceae bacterium | reverse complement strand
ACGCTTTTTTGCAAGGGCGCATAGCTTGGCTCGTTACTACAAGCCGAGCATAATTGACAAATTAGGTGTTGGTGAGGTAATCCGTGGTCAGTGTCAAACTGTAATATTTTTCCGTAACCCGCAAGCCATGCCAGAAGATTATGCAACTTGGAACCTCAATCAAAGGGAGTTAGACTTTGTTTTTGGTCGTAGCTATAGAGATTTTCCTTATGCAATTTTGCTATCACGTCCTGCAACAGGTGAGTCTGTTATTTTAGATGTGAATTTGGGCGGATTGGGCTCTTATTTGAAGCTGTATAACTCTGGTCGTAAGAATGTTTTGTTGGTAGAAGACTTAATAAAACAATATGGCGAAGATAATTTTGTTACAAAATATTTAAATCTTGCCTAAATGGCATAAATTAGGTTTATAAAACAGATTTTTTTTGCTATCATATATTATGAGTATTTGTGTAATGGAGGGTAATATTATGAAGAGCAAACTTTTAGTCTTGGGCAATTTTAGTGCGTTGATGGGGGTGATGTTTGCTTTTTCTGCCCATGCACAGTTACCTACTATTGATCCTGCCAATATTTCTAGCACAGTTGTTATCTTAAAAGAGGGCATAACGAATGTTATGACCGTAAAAGATGTCTTAAAGCAAGCATCTTCGCTCAACTCTATTATTGGCGATGCTGCTGGCACTATCTCTAAGCTCAAAGATGCAACAGGTCTTGACATCGAAGATGCGGTATCTAAGGCAAGTGATGCAGCCGACCGTCTGTCTAAAGGCGACGATGCTTTAAGTGAGATACAATCTGGCTTAGATGCAGAAAAAAGCGGTTATCAATCTGCTCTTGATGCTTCTGATAACTTATCTAATGATACACAGAATTCAAGCTCTGCACAACAAGCAGATACACAAGACTCCCTAGATGAAAACGGCAACCCACAAAAATATTATGATAGCCAAGGCCGAGAGATTGTAAAATATGAAGGTAATAATCTCGAAGATATGGGGCTTATGGCAGAAGATATGGAAGAAGCCGACGAGATTACCTCAGATAACAAAGAATATAATGACGAGGAAGAAGCAGAAAATACAGGCGTTACAGGGTTAAGAGAAGCTTTTGGCTCTCCTGAAGAAGACGCAGGTTTTAGTTTAGATGATATTGGCTCTGCTATTGATAGTGTTAGTTCAACTGTTGATGAGGCTTCTGCTCTTGTTGGTGGAGATGCGTCAAAATCGGCACCTTCATCAAGCTCCGCAGCAACATCAAGCTCTGCAACAGCATCAAACTTAGCAGCACCTACTGCTGCGGCCACAACTAGCACATTGACCCCAAGTGTGGCTTTGCCATCTATCAAGTCTCCAGCAGTTGTTGCTACTCCAAGCAAAACTTCTGCACCAACAATTGCTCCTTCTAGAAATAAGTTTAGTGTTCCTCAGGACGGTCTTAGCTCAAGCAGTAAGCGTTTTGGGGTGCAAGAAGTGGCGTTTGCCCAGGTTGCTGTTGGCACTTCTGCAATTGCTGCATTGTGTGATATTAGCGAAGATACATACAATGAAGATCTTGACGCAAAGAAAGCTTGTCACGAAAAAATAATTAAGGCGAATGCCGTAAGCAATCAACAAGAAGCAATGGAAGCTAATAGCAAGTGCATTCAAATGATAGAAAAAACAATATTAACCTTGTTGCCTCAAGCTGTTAACTCTAAATATGAGGCTGCAAATTACTCAGATACTTTAGATGAACAACAAGGCATAGCATCAACTAGCACAGATGTTCGAGCAGATATTCATGTTATTGCCGAGTCATCTTATCAGGTTCAGTTATTGCTAAATATGATGTCTTTGAATTTATCATCGTCATTGTTAATAGATATGGCAAGTCAATTATGTGGAGTTAGTTCGGCGGTATTAGAAGAAGATGGAGAATAGTTATGAAAATAAAAATACTAATTTTTACAATTCTTCTGAGCTTTGTGTTTGTTCCCAAGGCTTATGCTGACGTGGAACCCGTAGAAGGAATTTTGGGAACCTTAGAAGGGCTGCAAAAAAAGGCGCAAAACGTTCAAGAAAAAATAAAAAAAGCAAAAACAAAAATAAATGAGGTTCGACAAGGTGTTGAGGGTGCAATTGGAGAAATTGATACAGCCCTAGATAATGTTGAAAAAATTGATGATATACAAATTCAAGAAGTTGCAGGATCTATTGATGATTTGTCTTCTCTAAGCACGGCTTTTGAAGAAAACTTTACAGCGGATCCAACAAATTTGGATAGAACACAAGAGAGCCAAAAGGTAAAAGACTTGGGTGATGCAAATTTAAGAAATAATGTTGCCAGAATGTATGCTTATGGGCTAACAACAAGAACGAATATGCAAAAAACCAAAGAAGAAAAAAAAGAAGAAGACTTTAAGTCTGATGATATGAGAAAGTCTTTGCGAGAGGCAAACAAAGAGATTTTAGTAAGTGCTAGACGTTTGGCGCGTATATGGGATATGCAAGCCTCACTAAATGAGTTAGATTTGTTGTCAAGACTACAAGTTATATCTAATAACGGTGGAGGCAGTGATGAAGAATAAGTTTTTTCCTACTTTAGCTTTTTTAGTAGCTTTCTTGTTTAGCTTTAAGGCAAATGCTTTTATTATTTTGCCACCATTTAAGCTAGATATTACTGTTGTTATAAATGAGGTTACTACCTATATTACCTCAATTACCCAAAATGTTGGTAAGGTTGTGCAAAAAGGCTCTTTGTCACAAAACATTATTAGCACAGGTAAGGGAGCGGTTGAAGGTGCCGACTTTATGAATGTTATGGGTGGAAGCGAAGAAAGCTTTGAAGAAAATGAACTTGCTGCCAAAACAGATGAGATAAGAGAGGCTGAGGTCAAAAAGACCCAAAAGGCCAAAGAATCTGCGGACGAGATTGAGAAGCTAACTCAAGAGGCTAATGCAAAGATTGCCGAGATAGATGAAAACCAAATAGTATTGCGTCAGCAAATAAAAGATGACCCTCAAAATGCTAGAAAGTATCAAAGGCAAATATCTAAAAACGAAAAAGAAAAAACCAAAATCACCAAAGATTTGGTAAAAGATATAGAAAAAATAGAAGATGATACAAAAGAGCAAATGGACGGGCTAAATGCGCAAATATCTGGTGCAAAAAATTCTATTTCTAATTTTGTTACAAGCATAACAAGCTTTGATAGTAATTACGATTCTACTGAAGATTTGCAAACAACGGTCGAGACAATGTTTCCACCAGATGATGCGGTTATAACCACCAAAATGGGTGAGGTTTATAAAGCTCAATATGCTTCATACCATTTTGCTGATTTAGAAAAAGCTTTGCATCGCATAACTGTCATAAAATCTGGCATAGAAGAAAGTAACGAAAAAGCAAAAGAAAAAGTTGAGGCAAGTGACTCTATGGAAGGGCAAGTTTCTTCTTTTGCTTTAGCAACACAAATTAAGGCCGACAATATGCAAGCCCTAATAAACTTTACAGAACTTTTGTTGCAACGCTTTCAAGTTATGATTAGCAAAGACTTGGCAAACAGTGTTTTTGCAAAAACTAATAACGCGCAAGCAACAGCAGATTTTAATCTAGATAACTATATTTTTGAGATGCCAGATCAAACGGATGTAGAAAGCGAACGTTTAGAAATAGAAATGGGAAAAAGCGTAGAGATAGAAAGCGACTTAAACAAGGCTTCAGAAGGGATTTTCTCTAATGCAAATTCTACAACGTCACCAAGTAGCGGAGGGTCAAACAATGAGTAAAAATAAATTATATTTTGCAAGTGTTTTGCTTATATTTTGTTTGCTAATGCCCACTCACACTAAGGCACAATTGCTGTTTGGAGTTAGTATTGACTTTGCAGGTGATGCTGCCGCAGCGGTTACGCCAATAGTTGAGCAGATACAAACGGTGACAGATGAATTGGTTAAAAAAGTAGAAGAAACTAAGCAAAAATACAAAGCTGCACTTTCTCAGTATTTTTCTAAAGAAGATAAAATGTTTGGCAAAATACCAGGAACAAAGGGTTTTGCCAAAGATAGCTCTGTTGATATTTATAGTAGCGAAGCCGTACATAATGCTTTTTATGAGTTGTTTATGCAATATCCAACAGCAGATGAGGCAACAATGGATCTTTATGAGCGTCAAGCTCTTCCATTTTACTATGACACTATTGTAGAAATGTATACAGCATCTAAAAAACTAGAACAACATTTAGACGGACTAAGAACAGATGTTGATGAGTTTGGCAAAGACTTGCTTGAAGAGACAGAAGATGAGGCCGAATCATATTATAACTACTATTTGGCAAGCAAAAAATTTAATGATATTTTGATTGTGACTGAAGAAGTTATGGCAATGTATATGCAGTTTTATGCGGCGCATGCGGTAAAAAATAAAATAATTATTCCGGCACCTTTTGACGAAGAAGCATCTTCTGATAAGGGCTCATCTGCCTCAATTTCTTTTAGTCAAAAGATTGCTTTTGCTCAGCTTATGCCTACGCAAAAAGCGACTGCTTCTGATGCAAAAACAAATGACGCGGTTGTTATTGAGAGTAAGTCTGCAGAAGATTATCAAGCCGTCCAAACAGATGAAGAAGAGATAAGGTTTGTAACACCAACGGCTCCAGAGCCTCAAAATCCTTTTGAGGGTAGTGAAGAAAAACTAAGAGATTTGGCAAAAATTTCAGAGATTCAAAAAGAGCTAAGAAAGTCAATAGATGCTCATAACGCAATTATTGCAATGCCTACTTATAGAAACCTCGTAAAAACTTACAATCTTTTTGTTCAAATGCATCAAAAGGCAGTTGATGCTGTTGCTCAATCTGACAAATGTGCAATTTTTCATTACAAAAAAATGTATGAGAACCCTCAAACGATTTGGTATGGGCAAAGCCAAGCACCAAATAATGTTGTAGATTATGACAACCGTAGAGGTCTTTCTGGTTGGGCAATATCGGCTATGCAGATTGCTCAGGTAGAAAAAACAACAGGACTAGATGTTGATTCTTTTTCTACCCCAGAATATGATTACGAAACTTCCAATGATTTGTCTGCAAACTCAAGCCTAAAGGAGCAAGTGACCCAAAAAGATTCTTCATTTTCTTTGGCATCGCCCAGTAAGAGCGAAGAATTTTCTGATTCTGTTAGAGAAGTTGAGTTGCTAAATTGGCAAATAGGTTCACAAACAGCAAAGATATTGGCTGCAGATCAAGTGTTAGAAGAACCTTTATATGGCTTAGCTCATACAACTTATCCAATATGGCAAGACCAAAAAAGCTATTATGACCAATACATAGAAAATAAATATAATAATATGAAGGATTATATTGAAAAGCTAGACTTGACGCCTACAACGATTAAGGTTGCAAAAATCTTGAACTATGTTCATGGCGGTAACGATAGTTTTATTGAAAACATTACATCTTTGGGCAAAATAGATGACGTTGTTTCTTCTTCTAATGTGGTTGATGATACTACAAATATTGTAAAAAACAAAGCGGCTGTTATTGCTGGACTAGTAGAAAAAGAAGAAGCAGATATTGCACCATATTTGACTCAAAAAGATGCTTTATATGCTAACATAGACTATATATCTACACAAATAGAAGAAATAAGTAATAATATTTCTGATGCAAAAAAAGGCATTGAAGAAGGCGAGGCCAATGTTGCATCAGGTAATGACGAAGTTGAATATATGCAAGAAACAGGAAGAAGACAAGATTCTACCTTGTATGGGCTTGCAGAGCTAAAGACTTCTGAGGGGCAAGCGATGGCAACAGCAAATCAAGCAGAGCTAGATGAGCTAAACCCTCAACTAGACACCTTGGAGGCTCAAAGAAGCAAGCTGCTTGCCGAGATAGAAGAAATAGACACTTCTATAGCACAAATAAAAGAAGAATATGTTCTTAAAAAGTCAGATATAGAAGTGCAGTTTGCTCAAAAATTAGAAGAAGAATCTTCTAGAGAAAACTCTTCAAGAAGTTTGGTTTCTGTCGCTACAGGTTTGGGGCTAAACAGTATGGGGCTGTTGCCAATTATTGCCGCGGCCGATATGCTAGAAAAAGAGGTAAAAGAAAAAGCAATTTCTTTGATTGAACAAACTCAAAAAGACATTTTTGCACTTGGTGAAGAATTGTATGATATAAAAAGTAGCAAACTTGTAGTCGAGCGTCATCAACAACTTATTGCAGATCTAAAAAGCCTGCCAATGTCTAGCTTTATGAACACAATTAGCAAGGCAATCAGTGATGCAAAATATGAGGGAAAACAAGCAGCAATTATAAATATTTCTTCTAATTCTGTTGTTGAAGGCCTTGTCCTAAACCCAATCATTGCAGATATATTGGGCGTAAGAGATTCTATGGGTGCAAAGGTAGATGCTGTGTCTGAGGTTGCAGATATTTTGAATCTTCCTAAAAGTGATGTTGTTAGAGGTGTAGCAACAATAAAATCTATGTTGTCTGTGGCTAGTTTTAGCACTCCTCAATCTGGAACAGTTTATAAAGAAAAAACAACAAATTTAGTTGGTTTGATAAAGACTCAAACAACAAAAAATGTTATGCTAAGTGCGGTTGCATCATCTATTTTTGAGATTGTTTACAAAAAAGGTGATAATGCAACAATAAGTGAGTATGTGGGAGAAATTGTAGATATTGCTCCTAGCATTATTGCTGATCCAACTAATGCAGCTCTTTCTACGGCAGACGTTTTGGCAAAGTCACTTAATAATGCGGCTTTATCAGATATATGTAATAGTTTTGCTTGTGAGGAGGCCGATAGTCAGTATTTTGTTGGGCTTCCAGCAAAGGCTAGAGATTTTGTTGCCACTAAGGAAGCGTTATTGGAGCTTTTGCCACCATTAAGAGAGATTTTTCACTTTGACTTAACTGATTATAAGCAATTAGAGATGAGCTCTGACGGAGTTGTTACTGCTGATAGCTTTTTGAATTATGGCGGTGATATTCCTTCAATTTGGAAGTTAATTCTTTCTGACAATGCTTATGTTGAAAAGGGAGTAGACTTAGAGAGATTGCTAAACAAAAGTAGCAAAACAATTTATGTTTCTAACCCCAGCAAAACAAGTGCCAAGCTTACAGTAAATGACATCAAAGATTTGACATTTAATGGCGAGAGCGGTGGAAAATACATGGTTTGGAACGAGCTTTATGCAGAAAAAGCTGATGTAACGGCTCGCACTAGT
>CAYJKS010000051.1:0-7348 GCA_964370705.1 uncultured Azospirillaceae bacterium | reverse complement strand
TGGATTCTTCTATTGATACTAGCGATAGAACGCTATATTATGATGCTTTTGTTGGAGCTTATAAAAGAATTGATAATATTGCTGTTGATGGTGGTATAAATTATAGATATATCTCAGACCAAAAAGACTATTATTCAACATATGCAGTTGCTAAGATTAGCTATTATTTTAAAGAAAATATTGTTTTGGGCTTATTTGGTTCTTATGAGTTAGATACTAAGAATAATAATTCTGCAAAATTAGAATATTCTTTTGGTTATGGCATAAATGTTAAAGTAGAATTTTAGTCATAACAGATAATAAAACAACCCACTCTTTTGTTATAGAGAGTGGGTTGTTTGTGTTTGTGGGGTTTTAGGCAGTTTTTTTGCCTGTTCCGCCATGATTAAACATTGCATTATTTTGAGTAAGAGGTTTAGTGATTGGATTGTTCTTAAAGTAATCTAATGCCATTTTTATGTCATTTATATAAGCGCTTGCAAGATCTTTAGAAAATCCATGTTTTACCAAAACTCTCATAACAACAGTTTCTTGTGCGTTTGGCGGAAGCGAGTAGGCAGGAGATAGCCAGCCTTTGGTTCGGAGCCTGTCTGCAAGATCATACAGACTACAACCAATGTTTGCACCATCTTTTAGGGTCCAAGTTACGGCAGGAATGCCATCTGAGCCATCAGACAGTGCTCTAAATACTCCTAGTTTTTCTAGCTCAATGCTCAAATATTTGGTTGTGTCATAACAAGATTGTTGCACTCGTTGATAGCCTTGTTTGCCTAGTCGAATAAAGTTGTAGTATTGGCTAACAATTTGTCCTGCAGGCCTAGAAAAATTAAGGGCAAAAGTTGGCTCATTGCCACCTAAATAGTTTACCCAGAAAATTAAGTCTTCTGGCAAGTCTTTTGATGTGCGCCATACAACCCAGCCACAGCCAAGTGGAGAAAGTCCAAATTTGTGACCAGAAGCGTTAATTGATTTGACCCTGTCTAGTTTGAAGTCCCATAGCAGATTTGGCTGGCAAAAAGGTGCCAAGAAACCACCGCTTGCACCGTCTACGTGCATGGGAATATCTATGCCGGTTTGCTCTTGGTATTTATCTAGGGCTTTGGCAATTTTTTCTACAGGTTCATATTGCCCCGTAAAGGTAATACCTAATGTTGTAACAACACCAATTGTATTTTCATCAACATAGTCTAAGACTTCATTTTCTGTCATAACATAGCGATTTTTATCCATTGGCACTTCTCTTAGCTCAATATCCCAGTAGCGACAAAACTTGTGCCAACATACTTGCACAGGACCAGTCACAAGGTTGGGCTTTTGTGTTGACTTGCCCAAAGATTCCATTTTTTTACGCCAACGCCATTTTAGTGCCATACCGCCAAGCATTGCTGCTTCACTCGAACCAGTGGTAGAACAACCTAGCGTATCTTTTGGCGTTGGAGAGTTCCACAAATCAGCAAGCATATTAACACATCTGTTTTCTATTTCTGCAGTTTGTGGATACTCATCTTTATCTATCATGTTCTTGTCAATGCAATCATCCATAAGTTTGTGGATATTTTCATCTAACCAAGTTTGGCAAAAGGTGGCTAGATTTTGCCTAGAATTGCCGTCTAGCATTAGCTCATCTTTTATAACTTGATAAACTCGCTTAGGGTTTTTTTCTGATTGGGGAAAGTCAAATTTTGGTAGGCTTTGAGACAATTCATCAGAAGCATATATATCATCATTTATTTGTTCATTGATTTTGTTCATTATTATTCTCCTTTTGAGATTAATTCGTAAGAAAATGGTTCAAAGTCACTGTTTTTGCTCTTCCATTCTGGTTTTCTGAGCGAATAGATTGCAAATGGTATTAACACACCAATCATTGTGCCAATAACCAAAATAATTACCCAAGCCTTGGGGCTTCCAGTATTGATTTGACTTGGCGGAAAAAAGCTCAAAACAAAAGCAATAATGCTAGAAGCTAGTCCCAAAGCACCAATAAAATATCCATAAGGAGCACTAAAAGCTCTTTGTAGGTTAGGCTTGGTGCATTTTAGTTTGAGGAATGCACAAAAAACTATAATATACATTATCAAATAAAGCCCAACTGTCATTGCGCTCAAAATTTGGTAAGCAGCCTGAACAGAAGGTAGTAATACAAAAGTGACAGACAAAATAGTTACGATGATTGCTTGAAGTAAAAGGATGTTTACTTGAATGCCGTGAGTGTTGGTTTTTTGAAACCATTTTGGCAAATATCCAGCCTCACCAACAGTTAGCAAACCTTTTGACGGTCCTGCTATCCATGTAGAAACTCCAGCAAAAACTCCAAGAGCTAAGAAAAATGCCATTACTTGACCAAGCCAAGGTAAGCCAAAAAAGGCAAAAAAGTCATTATAACCAACTAATAGGCTTTGGGTCAAATTGATGTCTTTTTGTGGAATAATCATACCTAGTGCAAGTGTGCCTAGCACAAATAACAACACAGTTATGCCTGAGGCAATAAAAATTGCTTTAGGATAATCTTTTTGTGGGTTGGCAATGTCTTTGATATGCACAGCTGACATCTCCATACCTGCATAAAACAAAAAGATGCTAACAGCAAGAGCAAGATTGCTAAAATTGCTCAAATCAGGGATTAAGGCAGAAGATTCTATTGGCATTTGCACTTTGCCACCCATTAATACATAGCCAATGCCCATAACAATAAGTAGTCCACCAGGGATAAGCGTGCCAAGCATCGAACCCCATTTAGAAACCGCACCAGATATTTTTACACCAAAGAAGTTTATTAAAGTTGCTGCCCAAAAAACGCCAAGAACAATACAAAGCGTATATATTTTGTTGGCAGATAGTGCTGTGTCATAGCTTGCGTCTGGACCCATAAAGGCAATAGATACTGCAGCAAAGGTCAAAACTGTTGGATACCAAATAGAGTTTTGTAGCCATTGTAAAAAAATTGCTAAAAAACCAACAGAAGGACTAAATGCCTCGCCAACCCAACGAAATACTCCGCCTTTTTGCGGAAAGAGTGTAGCAAGTTCAGCAGACACTAAAGATATGGGGATTAAAAAACAAATGGCTGCAAAAATATAGTAAAAAATAGATGACAAACCGTATTCTGCCTCGGCTGGTAGCCCTCTAAGGCTAACTACTGCAGCAACGTTTATCATTGCTAACGTAAAAATGCTTAAACCTTTATTATTCATTATAAAAAACTCCTAAAATTAGATAAATTCTTTATTGATATAATTATTGTTTTTTTATCTTCAAGGCATGATTTATGTTTTTGTTTTATATATTATTTTTCTTTGAGCTTTTTTCTAACAGTTTTAATAACAAAGTCATTGTATTTGTTTTTGAACTTGTCATCTTTGGCAATGGTGGCAAAATCAGGCATATTAGTTGCTTTGATTTGAGAGATAATATTGTATATTTTTTTTATATATTGTCCGTTTTGCTCAAGAGTTTGGGCTTCTTCTTTATTTTTTTTATAAATGCATAAACTAATATAGTCATCTATAGAGTTCTTGCCAATTTCTTTAACTAAGCTAATAATTTGGGGTAGGCTCATTTTGTTTAGCCTTTCTAATTTTTTGTGATGTTTATATGCCAATCTTGCAAAGTTGGCATAATGTTTGGGGATTTTTAGATTGTTGCAAAGCTCGTTTATTTGCTCAATAGTTTTTAGATTAAGTAATAATAGTGCAAGTTTGATCCTAGGAGCAATATTTTTTGCTTGTTTTAGAATAGTTATTGTTTGTGGCCCAGAATTGTTAGTTGATGAGCTTTTGGGGGTGCTTAATATTTTATCAACATCGGGCATGATTTTTGCTAAAGCGTTAGATTCTTTTGCAGTTTCTACAAATTTATAAAAACTTGGATAGGCGAGCGCTTTTTCTACTTCTTTCCAAATTCGCTCTGCAGATAAATATTGCAATAGATTTTGCTTTGTCATTTTTTTTGCAAGCTCCATTGTTTGGGGGGCAACACAAAAATCTAACTGAGCGCAAAAACGGCACATTCTTAAAATTCTTAATGGGTCCTCTTGAAAATTGGTAGCGTTAATATGACGAAGAAGCTTGTTTTTGATGTCTTTTTGTCCACCTAAAGGGTCAATAATTTGTTTGTTTGAAACATCATAGGCAATAGCATTGCAACAAAAATCTCTTCTGAGCAAGTCTTCTTCTAAGGTAATGTCTTTGTTGAAAATAAACTTAAAATCTGTGTGTTTGTTGCCGACTTTGATTTCTTTTCGGGCAAGAGCGTATTCTTCTTTGCTTATTGGATGCAAAAATACAGGAAAGTTTTTGCCAACTTGAATATATCCTAGTTTAAGCATTTGAGCAATATCTGCACCAACAACAACATAGTCGTAGTCTAAAGGCTTTTCGCCTCTTAGCATATCTCTAACGCTTCCACCTACTTGATATATTTTCATCCTTGCACTCGTTTAGATTTTTCTTGTAATTTCTGTCTTAAATTTTATACTAATGACAGGCTTGTGTAAAGGTTTATTGTAGGATTGATGTTTTGAAAAAAGTAAAAAAAATAATAAAGTTTTTGATTGTTGTCTTTTTGGCATTTGGTGGATATTTGGGAATTTTATATTCTATGCAACATCGATTGATGTTTTTTCCAGATAAATTTTATGCCTCGCCTAAAAATGCAGGAGCAGAAGAATTTGTGGAAAAACCTTTGGTTATGTATGATGGAACAATGGTAATGTCTTGGTATTATAAAGGTAACAAAGATAAGCCAGTGATTTTATTTTTTCATGGAAACGCGGGACAAATTGCCACGTTTGCTCCATATTTGAGCGCTTATACTAAGGCAGGATACTCGGTTATGGCACTAGAATATAGGGGGTTTGGCAAGACTTGTGGTAAGATTGAAGAAGATGTTGCTTTTGCCGATGGTATTTGGGCTTTTGATTATTTGAGGCAAAAACTTGGTCATAAAAACATTGTAATAATGGGATACTCAATGGGTAGTGCGATTGCTGTTGGGGTATCTAAATATAAAGAGCCAGATGCAATGGTGCTGCTTGCTCCTTTTTCTTCTATGCAAAAATTGGTTACAGAGCAAAATATACCTTTTGCAAGCTTGGTGCTAAAAGATAAGTTTTTATCTGTTGAATATATTAAGAACTTCAGCAATCCATTATTTATTATGCATGGACAAGAAGACAGTCTTATTGGGGTGCATCATGCAAAAATTTTATATGATAAGGCTTTAGCAAAAGACAAAAGCCTAAAGATTTTGCCTAATCAAGAGCATAATGAGTTGTTTTTTAAGCAACAAAATCATCTGTTGGTTATTGATTGGCTAAATTCTTTATAAAAAAACCTCCCAATTTGGGAGGCTTTTTTTTGATGTGTGTTTTTAGAATACGTAGCGAGCACCAAAATAAATTTCGTGGCTTGTTACTTTTGTATCTTCTATTTCATCCATATCAAAATAGCGGTAACCAATGTCTAGGTTTAGACGGTTAGTCATTTTAGCAGAGATACCACCACCCAAAGACCAAGTGAAGTTTGTTTCTTTGTATGAGTCTGAGCCTTGACCTTGATAGTTGAAGCTATATTCTAGCTCTGTAAAACCAACACCTGCAGAAAAATATGGGGTAAACCATGTAGTTGGCGATAAGTCCCAATAACCGTTTAGCATGTATGATGTTTGATCAAATTCGGCAGAATTTTTTTGTAAACCTAAAAATGGGTTAAAAAGAGTTTGAGAATCTTCATTTGTATCACGCCAAATATATTCTGCTTCTATTCTAAAATAGTCATAACGGTAACCAATAGCACCAGATAACATTAGAGTGTTGTCACCGCCAATGTCTAAGTCATCGTTGATTTCTGCAAGGCCATCAGAAAGTTTTGGATCATTAGCACCTGCTCTTATACCAAGATAGATACCATTGCATTCAGATATTGCTTCAGCATTTGCTGTGTTTGCCATAGTTAGGGCAATTGCTAGAACAGAAGTTCCTGCTAATATTTTTTTTAACATGTGATAAATCCTTTATATTTTTGTTCGTGATGACAATATACAGTATTTTTGAATTTAATCAAGTTTTTTATGATGTTGATTTTTGATAAAAAAAGTGGTATTTTGCAAGCATGATGGAAGCAAAGACAAATAGATACGCAAAAAGATCGGCAACAGGGCTTAATAGCCTTGCTAGTCAAGCATCGCCTTTGATTAAAAAAATGCTCAAAAAAAACGGTATTACAGCAGTAGAGTTGTTTGGTGCATGGGAGCAAATTGTTGGTGAAGAGGTGGCAAAATTCACGATTGTGCAAAAATTGGATTTTGGCAGAGGTAAAAAAGATAATGGCTGCCTATATGTTATTGTGCCGTCTGGAGCTTATGCACTAGAATTGCAGTATAAAGAGCCTTTTATTATAGAAAGAATAAACACTTATATGGGGTATTTGGCTGTTGGTAGTATTAGAATTATTCAAGATGCAAGTTTTGAAAAAAAAGTAGCAAATAAAAATAATTTACCTATAATTAAGAAAAATGTTGTAAGCGTAGAAGAAGAAAACTATATTAATAGCATAACAGAAAATGTTGCAAATAACAGGCTAAAAAATATCTTAATTAGTATAGGAAAAGCAGTGTTTAGCCATGATAAGGAAGAATAAATAGCATGAAATTTGAAAATATTGTAGCAAAATTGAGTCAAATATTGTCGATTGTTGTAATCTTTTTTTTGGCTAGTGGCTTTTATATGGGGCAAAAAGGGTTTGTTTGGCAAAATGGAAGATTGGTTTTGGTTAGCGATAATCAAGCTACAGAAGACGCTGCTACAAATGCCGAAGCAAATACACCAAATGCTGAGGCAACAACAATTGCTGACAAAAACACAAATATCTATGCACCTTTGTCTTTTGAAGTAACCAACCCTCATGTTTTGGGAGATAAAAACGCTCCAATCACAATCTATGAATTTTCTTCTTTTGGCTGCGGTTATTGTGCCGATTTTCATCTAGATATGTTGCCAAAAATAAAAAAAGAATTTATAGATACAAACAAAGTTAAGCTTGTTTATGTGCCTTTTCCGTTAGATGATACATCTCTCAAAGCTTCTATGTTGGCAAGTTGCGTTAGTGATGATAAGTATTTTGACTTTGTGGAACTGGTATATAAAAACAAAAACAATTGGGCTTTTTCTCGTAATCCAGAAGAAGCTTTGGCAAAATATGGAGTTGAAGAGGGCTTGAGTAAAGAAAAATCTTTGTCTTGTATGAATGATGAGAAAATTTCTCAAAAAATAAAAGACATGAGAGAATATGCATTTGAGCAATTAAATATAACAGGAACACCAGCCTTTTTGATTAAGGGTGCTGATAAA